>CALATR010000001.1 GCA_937891875.1 uncultured Pseudomonadota bacterium
GCCCCACGTGCCCGCGTGCAGCACGGCGTCCACCCCGCGCACGACCTGATCCCGGTAGGCGGGATCGCGCAGGTCGCCGGGGCGGACCTCGCCGTGGAACTCTCCAGGCAGCCGCTCGGGCGTGCGGCAGGCGGCGATGGGCTCGACGTCGGGCAGGGCCATCAGGGCGCGCAGGGCGTGGCCTCCCAGCCAGCCGGTCGCGCCGGTCACGAGGACTCGGGTCATGGTGCCTCCAGGGCGTGGAAAGAGCGGATCCAGGGGGTGAGGCGATCCACCTCGCGCGTGACGAAGGTGGGGTCGCGGAAGGTGTGGGTGAGCAGGGTCGCGCCCTCGATGGCGGCGAGCAGGTGCTCGGCGTGGCCGGTCGCCTCGGGGGTGGCGCAGCCGAGCGCCTCGAACTGGGCCGCGATCCAGCGCAACAGCCGACGAAAGACCGCGGACGCGTGCTCGGCGAGCGCGCCGCCATCCTTGCCGAGCTCCCCGCAGAGGGTGCCGACCGGGCATCCAGAGCGAGCCAGGGCGTCCCGATTCTCGGCGGTCATGCCCAGGAACGCGACCAGCCTGTCCGCAGGGTCCTCGAGCGCGTCCCACGCGGCGCAGAGGCGTCCGTAGACCTCGACCTGGGCGTCCACGACCGCGCGTCCGAGATCCTCCTTGGCCTTGAAGAAGTAGTAGACGCTGCCCGTGGGCACGCCCGCGGCTCGGGCGATGTCCGCCAGGCTGCTGCTGTGGAAGCCCTGGGCGTACACCAGCTCTGTGGCGGTCTGCACGATCCGCTCACGCTTGTCGGTCGGGGGTCTGGGCACGAGCACGCTCCATTCATAGGTAGTCGACCAACTATAAACATCAGGAGACCGACGACAAGAGGGACGCCGAATCTCGATGAATCGGCGTCCCTCCGTGCTCCTGGCCTGCAGTCACACCTGCAGGTGGGCGAGCTCCCTGCTGGTCTGGCGGCGGGCGTCCCCGGCCTCGGCGTGGTCGCGCAGCCGGTGCAGGACCTCGGGCAGGCGGTCGGGGCTCGACTCGCCGGGCAGCTGGCGGGCGAGGGCCAGACCGGCGCTCGCCTCCTCCAGGAAGGCGAGGGCGTAGTCGACCAGCGCCTCGGTGCGGCGGCGCTCCTGGGCCAGGGCCTCGCGGTGGTCGAGCAGGCGCTGAAGGTGGGTGGCGGTCGCCTGCTGGCGCTCCCGGGTGAAGCTGTCGGACTCGTCGGGGTCGAGGCAGCGGGCGATGCGTTCGCCGACCGCTTCGGGGTCGATGGTGTCGAGCGCGTCGTCGTGGGACTGAAGCGTCAGCTGGAGCTTGTAGATCCAGCCGGCGACCTCGGCCAGGCCGGCACGGGTGCGACGGTCGGGGGCGTGGGGCCGGGCGCGGGTGAACAGGTCCAGGCCACGGAAGACGGGCGGACGGTACGGCTCGCGCAGGGTGCGCTGGACCTGGCTGCGGGTGGGCAGGCCGCGGACCTGGGGACGGATGGCGACCGGCAGCAGGCCCTGGCTGGCGACCAGGCCGACCAGGCTCGCGAGCAGGACCGTGCCCAGCAGGGTGCCTTCGAGGGCGCCGGTGAGGTTGACCGCGGCGAACAGGCCCAGGGCGGCGCCGGCGAAGGTGGCCAGGGTGGCGTTGATCCAGTCGAGGGCGTCGGTCTCCTCGGGCAGGAGCAGGGCGAGGGCGAGGCCGGCAGCCGCTCCCGCACCCAGGATGGCGGGGGCTCCGAGGGCAGCGACGCCCAGGCCCGCGGCGACCACGCCGGCGGACACCAGCGGCAGCGCCCAGATCCGCCGGGGGATCGCGGCGATCGGGCCGATCGAGAGCGCGAGTGACAGGGACAGCTCGGGGTGGCTGGACCACAGGCCGGTGAGCCAGAGCACTCCGGCCACGACGGCCTGGGCGGCGACCCAGCGGGCCTGGCGACCCGGCACCCGCTCGAGCGCAGTGGCGTCCGGGCGGATGACCACGGCGGAGAGCCTCTCAGCGAACGTTGTCAAGGGACCACTCCTTCGCCTTCTTCGTGGCGATGCGACCTTCCACGGTGGCGGGCTCGGCGGCTTCGAAGGCGTCTCCGAACGCCGCTGCGCCCGCGGCCTGCTCGGCGAGCGACTCGTCGTCGAAGTCGTAGGCCGCGCCGCGCAGGGTGCTGACCGACTCCTGGGCCAGGCGCTGGGCCTCGGCCCGGTCGCCCTTCTCGTACGCGCGCACCGAGCGCTCCAGCTGGATGTTGCCCCACGCCTCCATCGCCGACGACGCGCGCGGCTTGTCCCACGCCTTCGCGACCACCTGGGCGTCGCGGTTCACGTCCACGGTCGCCAGGGCGCGGCTGACCGCGTCCCGCCCGTCGACCAGATCCAGGTAGGTCGCCTTGGCGTGCGCCACGTCCAGGCTGCCCGGCGCGCCGGCCGCGACCCGGACCCGGGCCACGATCTTGCGGGTCTCCCCGGCGTGCACGTCGCCGAGATCGACCGTGAAGCCGTTGCCGGTGCGGGTGGCGTCCCAGCCCAGGACCTCGAGGTTGTCGACGCCGGCCGGGAGCTCGACGTGGACCCGGGCCCGGCGGGCGACGACCTTGGAGGGGCGCTCCAGCTCGTCCTGGAACACCGCCTGCAGCTGGCGGGGGTCATCGACGAAGTCGTAGGAACCACCGCCTACATCAGCGAGCCGGGACATGCGGTCCTCGTCGAAGTCCGCCCCCAGGCCGACCGTCGACACCGTGATGCCGTCCGCCGCCAGTCCGGCCACCAGCCGCGACAGGCTGGTGGTGTCGGTGCGCCCGACGTTTGCCTGACCGTCGGAGAGCACGATGACGCGCCCGACCATGTCGCCCTCGAGCACGCTGCGGGTCTGCACGCCGCCCTCCACCAGCCCGGCGTAGAGGTTGGTGGAGCCGCCCGGCTCGATCCGGTCGATGGCGGTGTGGATGGGCCCCAGGTTGTGCACCGTGGTGGCCGGGATGATCGTGCGCGCCGCGGTCGAGAACGCGATCAGGCTGTAGCGGTCGCCGGGGCGCATGTTGCTGGCCAGCACCTTCGCCGCGTGGCGGGCGTAGCCGATCTTGCCGCGGGTCTTCATCGAGCCGGACACGTCCATGACCACGGCGACGTCGACCGGGCGGCGGATCGAGGCGCCGAGGTCCTCCGGTGCGCGCACCTGGATGGTGAGGAAGCGGATCTCCTCGGCGCCAGCGAGCACCGCGGTGCGGTCGAGGCCCGCGTCGACGATCAGGTGACCGAGGTGCTCGGAGGGGCCGGGGTCGTGCACGACCGGGGTCTCGACACGCACGACCTGCAGGCCGGGATCCTCGGGCGGAGGCGTGGGGGCGTGCTCGGGCCCGCTCGGCGTGGATGGGCCGACGAGGGCGGCGGTGAGGCGAGGGGCGAGTACGCCTCCCGCGACTGCGAGCACGGCCAGGCCTGCCGTGATGTACCAGCGCTGCATGGGGACCTCCGACGTGTCATCGCGACAACGGGGGAGGCGGTCGGTTCCTTACAGAGCGGTCGGGGTTTTTCTGCGAGCGGTCGAAGGGCGGGCGGGGACGGCGTGCCGGACGGTCAGTTCTGCGGAATGAGCTTCGTCGGGTCGGGGATGCCCTGGTTCCAGCCGATCTCGCCGTCCGTCTTCTTCGGGCCTTCCTTCTCCTTCTCCTTCTTCACGCCATCGGGCCGATCGAGCCTGCCTGCCGCCACCAGCAGGGCGTGAGCCACCTCCGGCTCGAGCTCCTGCTTCAGCGCCAGGCCGCGCCAGTCGAAGTCGTCGGCGTTCCGTGAGCGATTCTCGGCCATCCAGGCCTCTTTCTCGTCGCGGTAGATGTCCTCGAAGTCGTTGGTCGCTTCCTTGAGCAGGCGCTGGGTGCGGCTGTAGGAGGCGGGGTAGACCTCTTCGATCAGGTCGCCGACGGGGCTGTCGAGGTGGCGGCGCATGGTGTAGACCCGGCGCGCCCAGTTCTGCACGTCGCCCGCCTCGGGGTCCCGGACCCGGCGGAAGGCGCGGGCGTAGGCGGCCTCGGCCTGCAGGTCCTGGGAGAACACCGCCGCGATGATGTCCCGGTCGAGGGAGTCCATGATCACGTCGTCGAACAGGGCGTCCCGGTCCTTGCGGGTCGAGTGCTCGGCGTAGAGGTCCAGGCGCCGCTCGATGCCGTCCGTGGCGGGCAGGAACCAGTAGGGCAGCACGGTGGCGTCATCTGGCTGCCTGGGGCTGCCCTCCAGGTGGGGCTGTACCTTGCGACCGAAGGCGTAGCGGTCGGGCAGGGCCCCCTCGAGCGCCTGGTGGTGGCGGTCCTGGTAGCAGTGCCACAGGTCCTCGTAGAGGCTCGCGTTGTCGCTGGACTCGTCCACCGCGTCGGCGACGATGTCCTCGACCGACTTGCAGTCCGCCTGCTCGCCCTGCACCACCTTGCGGATGTTGATCCGGAACTGGGGGTTGGTCGACGGGTTGGCGTACAGCGACTTGTTCTTGGTGTTGGGCCGCAGCTCGGGGAAGCCGACGAAGGCCCAGGCGTTGGACGGCGTGTTGATGCTGGTGTCGCCGCCGGTGGTCCGCACGTCATCCACAGGCGTGGTGATGCCGCCCTCCCCACGCGGCTCGCCCGTCGGCGGCTCGACCGGCAGTGTGGGGTCCACCACCTCGATGGGATCCTCTGGCGTGGTGCCGGCCACATCGACCGTGATCTGGCCCGCGTCCGGATCCTCCATGGCCACCTGGGGCGCCGGCGAGCCGATCGACATGCGGTAGGCGAAGGCGGCGCCCAGGATGACCAGGCAGGCGACCAGGGCGGCCGCTGCGATCAAGACGGCCTTGCTCGGGCCCTTCTTGCGCCCCTTGCGCTTCTCCGGCCGGGGCGGCGCGGGGGCAGGCGTGCGGGGCACCGGCCGCGGCGTGGCCGAGCGCTGCTGGGGGATCAGCGGCGCGCCGGGGATGCTCGTGGTCGGGTCGTCCGGGTGGTAGGTCGGCTCGTCCTCGGGCTCGATCGGGTAGAGCGCGGGGGGCATGGGCTCGTCGAGCAGGTTCGGCGCGTGCACCATGTCCGACGAGGACGGGGTGAGCGCGTCGCCAGACTCCTCGATGTTGGGCACGTCGGTGAAGGCCATGCCGGGCTCGCCCCGGCCGCCGATCCGGAAGCCGACCAGGGACGCGTTGTCCGTGCCACCGTAGGCCGCGACCTTGCGCAGGAGCTGGCGGGCGGCCACGCCGGGGCGGGTCCAGTCCACCGCCAGGTCGGCGTCGGAGATCGTGTTGTGCACGCCGTCGGTGCACAGGAGGATGGCGTCACCCTCGCGCAGGTGGACC
>CALATR010000002.1 GCA_937891875.1 uncultured Pseudomonadota bacterium
GGGCCGAGCTGCTGCGCGAGGGTGGGGCCCTGTGGGTGCGCTGGGTCGGCCCGGGCGGCGGACGGGTGGAGGACGTGCTCGCCCGCTGGCGGCTGGCTGCGGTCGCGGCACGCTGGACCGGGCACACGGTGGATCTGGTGCTTGAAGGCGGAGACTCGGCGACCTGGGAACGGGTGCGCCACGCGCTCGGTGGCGCCCCGGAGGGCCACGTCTTCCACCTGCAGAGCGACGGGGCGGTCCACGCCAAGGCGGGCTTGTTCGGTGTCTTCCGTCCGGCGGCCTGGGCGCTGCGCAAGCTCGGGCGCACGCCGCGGGAGGATCGCCAGTGCTCCCTCGAGGAGCTGCAGCGCGAGCTGGATCGTGGGGCGGAGGCGGACTTCCGCAGTGCGGTCATGGACGCGGCCTTCGTCGAGCGCATGAGTGCCGTGACCCCGTGGGCGACCCGCGGCCTGCTCGGGGCGATCATCGTGGCCTACGCGATGCAGCTGCGCTGGGACGGCGCTGACGGGCTGTGGCAGTCCGGCGGGGCCCTGGTCGTGCGCATGGGCGCGCTCACCGGCGAGGGCCTCGTTCCCATCCTCACCAGCGAGCCCTGGCGCCTGCTCGCGTCGTCCTTCCTGCACGCCGCGTGGTGGCACATCGGGCTCAACGCGTGGGCCCTGTGGGTGCTGGGTCGCCGCCTCGAGGCGATGATCGGGCCCGAGCGGCTCATCGTGCTCTACGTCGCCTCCTGCCTCGGCGGGGCGATGCTGCACGAGGCCTTCTCTGCCCCTGGCGACGTCGCGGTCGGCGCGTCCACCGGCATCCTCGGCCTGCTCGCTGCGTCCGGCGCCCTGGCCCTGTTCCGCAAGGACCTCCTGCCGGGCCGGATCCGCAAGCTCCTGCTGCGCGAGGCCTGGCTCAACGGCCTCATCATCTTCGGCCTGTCGCTGCTGCCCTTCGTCGGCGGCCTGGCCCACCTCGGCGGCGCCCTGGTCGGCTTCGGCCTCGTCGCCAGCGGGCTGCTGACCCTGGGTGTGGGCCCGGCGACCTCGCTGGACGTGGGGCCGACCCGGGTGGTCGTGCCTGCGTGGCTGCGGCCCGTCGCCGCGGGGGTCGGCGCGCTCGCGGTCGGGGCGGCGGTCATGGCCAGCGTCACCGGCGAGCCCTGGAACCTCGGCAGCGAGGCTGGTCGGGTGGACGAGGTCAGCTTCTTCGACGGCGCGCTCGTCGTGCCCGTCCCCCGGGAGTCGCCCCGACCGGCAATGGAGGCGGTGATCGAGGAAGATGGCCGGGAATCGCTGCAGGTCTTCGCCGGCGACGTGCTCCGCGACGGCCTGCGGGTCGAGGTGATCGCCCACCCTGTTCCCGGGGTGGGCAGCGCCTGGGACGTCGAGGACGTGGTGGCGGTCTACGGCGGCGATGCCCTGGACTGGATGTCCACCCGGATCGGGGACCGACCGACGGCGATGGTGGGCGTGCCCCAGGGGGACGACCGCTTCGTGCACCTGCGCTGGCTGATCGTCGAGAACGACGTGGTCGTCGACGTCAGCATGACCGCGCTCCCCGACGCCAACACCACCCGGCTGGGCGGATCCTGGACCCGCCTGCCCGCGGGCGTGCGGGTCGAGGGCGACTGGAGCGAGCGCATGCCCGACGATCGCGTCGACCGCCTGCGCCGGGCCCGGGCCGGAGAGCGCTTCGAGGACGACCCGATCCTCGACGCCCTCGTGCTGGCCGCGTCCGACCGCCAGGCGGCGCGCACCCGGCTCGACGTGGTCCTTCAGGACCAGGCAGCTCGCGCCCGGGCGGCACGGATCGCCCAGGTCGTCGACGGCGAGGCGGCGGTGCTGCTGTCCTCCCGAGCGCTCGCCCAGGCCTGGCCGGAAGAGCAGCGCTCCCTGCGCTCGATCACCGTGCAGGCGCTGCTGCGGGAGGGGCGCTGGGACGCCGCCATCAGCGAGTCCGCGGAGGACGCGCTCACCGTCGGCAGCGCGTACTACTATGCGGGCAAGGACGACGAGGCGCGGGACGCGGCGACCCGGTGGCAGCAGGAGGAGATCCCCTGGTGGTTCCTGGGCGCGACCGCGATGACCGGCGACATGCCCGCCGGCCTGCTTGCCAATCTCGCCTGGGCGGACCTGCTGCAGGGCGATCCCGAGCGCTGTCGCGACCGCAGCGAGCAGGCCTGGCGTCGCTTGGACGAGCTCGTGTTCGCGCGCTTCAACGAGTCCATCTGCGCCTTGGCGGCTGGCGATCGCGAGGCCGCCGGCATCCGCTTCGACGAGGCCCTGGAGCAGGCCAGCCTGCGCGGCGACCGCGGCCTGCTGCGCAACGTCGCCGTGGACCTCGAGGCGCTGGTCGAACGCGACGTGGACGGAGCGGACGAGCTGCTGGCGCGGCTGAACGACGTGCTGGACGAGGCGGAGGGCAGGGAAGAGGAGCCGCCGTAGCCCTCGTCAGATCGCCCCTTGGATCGCCTGGATCATCTCGATCGTGCCCATCACCTGCAGCGCCAGGACGATGGCGAGCCCGGCGAGCACCAGCAGGGAGATCCCCGCAGCCAGCCCGCCGGTCCACAGGCCGGCGGTGGCCCAGACGCGACCGGCGGGACCGGGCTCCTCGTTGCGAGCGCGGACCGCGGCGAAGGCGGCTCCGGCTCCGAGCAGCCCGCCGACCAGGAAGGTGCCGCCACAGGCGCACGGGGAGACCATGACCAGGGCCAGTGCCGTGATCCCCAGAGCACCGGTCACCCGACAGCGGACCTCGCTGCCCCCCTCGAGCTCGGCGTCGAGGGCGCTCGGCAGGGGGGGCGGGCCGTCCAGGGCGTCGGGCGGCCTCACAGGGTCACCGCGGTGGTGATGCCGAGGCCCCACAGGGCGAGCCAGACCAGGGCCATGATCACGAGCAGGACGGAGAACCCGCCGCCGAGCAGACCGGTCCAGGCGCCGACCTGACCCCAGGCCTCGGTGTCGGTCTCGGGGAGGTCCTCGTCGGCCTGGCGCATCATGACGCCCCGGCCGAAGAGGAAGGCGAGCACGCCGGCGGGCACGGCGAGCACGTAGCCGACGCCGCAGGAGACGCAGCCGGAGGTCGCGAGGACCATGGAGGTGATGCCGAGCCCCGCAGCGAGGCGGGCGCGGGTGCGGTCGCTCATGGGGGCAGGCTAGCCCAGGTGGCCGGGCGCGGGGTCCTCGGCGATGGCAGCGGTCGCGGGGGCGCGGTGGCCGGCCCGGGCGAGGGCGGCGACGGCGGTGCGCTGGCCTCCGGTTGCGGCGGCGAGCACGGACTGGCCGAGGAGCA
>CALATR010000003.1 GCA_937891875.1 uncultured Pseudomonadota bacterium
GGTGTGGATGAGCCACGGCGACCACGTCGAGGAGCCGCCCGCCGGCTTCCGGGTGGTCGCGACCTCCGGTGATGTCGTGGCTGCGGTCATGAGCGACGACCGGCGCACCTTCGGCCTGCAGTTCCACCCCGAGGTCACCCACACCCGTCAGGGCAAGCAGCTCCTGCACCGCTTCCTGGTCGACGTCTGCGGCGCCACCGGCGACTGGACCCCCGGGCAGTTCAAGGACGAGAAGGTCGCCGAGATCCGCGAGCGGGTCGGCGACGCCCACGTCATCTGCGGCCTGTCCGGCGGCGTCGACAGCTCCGTCACCGCGGCCCTGCTCCACGAGGCCATCGGCGACCGTCTGCACTGCATCTTCGTCGACAACGGCCTGCTCCGCCAGGACGAGGTCGAGGAGGTGCGCGAGGAGTTCCAGGAGTACGACCTCACCGTCGTCGACGCCCGCGACCGCTTCCTCGACGCCCTGGCCGACGAGCAGGATCCCGAGCGAAAGCGCAAGATCATCGGCGAGATCTTCATTCGGGTCTTCGAGGAGGAGGCGCGCCGCTTCGCCGGCAAGGCCACCTTCCTCGCCCAGGGCACGCTCTACCCCGACGTCATCGAGTCCGTCTCCGTGCGCGGCCCCAGTGCGGTCATCAAGTCGCACCACAACGTCGGCGGCCTGCCCGAGGACATGCAGTTCGAGCTCATCGAGCCCCTGCGCGAGCTGTTCAAGGACGAAGTGCGCGCGGTCGGCGAGGCGCTCGGGCTGCACGAGCGCCGCGTCTGGCGCCAGCCCTTCCCCGGTCCCGGTCTGGCCGTGCGCTGCCTCGGCCCGCTCACCCGCGAGCGCCTCGCGACCCTGCGCAAGGCCGACTTCATCGCCCGCTACGAGATCGAGTCCGCCGGGCTCGGCCGCGACGTGTGGCAGTACTTCGCCGTCCTGCTGCCGGTGAAGGCGGTCGGCGTCATGGGCGACGAGCGGACGTACGAGGAGGTCTGCGTCGTGCGCGCCGTGCACAGCCACGACGGCATGACCGCCGACTGGGCCCACCTGCCCTACGAGGTCCTCGGGCGGATCAGCAACCGGATCATCAACGAGGTGACCGGTATCAACCGCGTGGCCTACGACATCAGCAGCAAGCCTCCGGGTACCATCGAGTGGGAGTGAGCGTATGAGGGGGGGAATCGCTGTCCTGGCCGTGCTCGCGCTCGCCGCGAGCGGCTGCAAGAAGGCGCCGGCCTCGGCGACCGAGGGTGTGCGCATCGAGAAGGTGGCGGAGAGGCCCGCGCCGCCCGAAGGCACCACCTGGCTGGACTGCCCGTCGGACCTCGGCTGCGCGTTCCTGGTGCCGGACGGCTGGTACACGAAGACCGAGGAGCGGCAGGGCACCGTCGCGCTCTTCATCACCAAGGAGCCGATCGAGCCCCCGGAGATGCGCTTCACCACCGGCTCGACGATCAACGTCGTGCGCGGCGTCACCGACAAGACGGGCGCGCCGCCCACGGTCTATGCCGCCGCCTTCCTCGAGGAAGCCGCCAAGGGCGCCTTCGCCACCCCGGTGCAGACCATCGACGCGGGCAAGCTGACGGTGCTCGGTCGGGACACGGTCCTGGTCGACCCGGAAGAGGAGGTCACGCTCTTCGTCCGCTACCGCCTGTACGCGAACGACACCACCGGCACCCTGACCATCGCGCTGTACGAGCAGCCCGCGCCGCCGGAAGGTGGGAGCCTGGGCCCGGGTGCGGCGACCGTCGACATGGCGATCATCGACGACGACGACTGAGGTCGACCGTACGGCTCTGACCTCGGTTCCCGCGGCACCGATGTGGTGGCGAACCGCCTCACTGAGCAGCCAGGCCTCTGCCCTCGAGCTCCGACCCCCTGGCCCTGGGACCCCCCTGGCCCTGGGCTCTCCCCACGCGAACCGGATCCTCTAAATCGCAGGTTCCTCCGGTGTAGTGGCGCGATGGTGTCCTGACCCTTGTCGCTGGCCGTTGTCGAGGCACCTGCGGCGCTCCAACCGAGAGGAGGAATGCTCGCCTGGAAGTGGCGTCTGAGGGCATCAAAACCCAAACGGAAGCAGAGGCCGGTCCACCTCTTGGCTTCCCCTCTCCGTGGCCCTCGGTGCCTCCGTGCCTTCGTGGTGAGGGTGCGGCTCGACGCGCGCAGAGCCCCCGCTCACATCGGGCCGGCGCTCAACTGTCGCGCGATTCCTTAGTATTAACCAAGTGTTTAGAGGAGCCGGATCGCGTGGGCCTCTGTGAACC
>CALATR010000004.1 GCA_937891875.1 uncultured Pseudomonadota bacterium
CCCGCGGCAGTTAGGCTGGTGGCCCGCCGGGAGCGCCGATGGCCAGCGTCATCATCCTCGTCCTCATCGTCATCGTGTCCTACGTGATCGTCACCGCGGGCTCGATCGCGTACGAGCTGACGGGGCTGGACCGGGAGACCGCGCGGTTCCAGGCGCTCTCCGCCTTCACCGGCGCCGGCTTCACCACCCGGGTCTCCCAGCGCGTGGTCGGCCATCCCCTGCGCCGTCGGATCACGAGCACCCTCATCATCCTCGGCTACGGCGGTACCGCGTCGGTCATCGCGTCCCTGGTCACGTCCGTGAACGTGGACTCGTGGTGGGACACGATGATCAACCTGGGGATCCTCGTCCTGGCCGGCGCCCTGACCTGGGTCCTGCTGCGCACGTTCGGCAGCATCCTGCTCTCCGACGTCATCCGCCGGATCCTGCTCCCCCGCCTGACCGGCGATCGCGTCCCCCACGAGGAGCTGCTGCTCTACAAGGTCGGCTACGGCATCACCCGCATCGAGGTGCCGCCGGACTCGCGGGTCATCGGCAAGAGCCTGCGCGAGCTCGACCTGCGGGCCCTCAACGTGCAGCTGCTCGCGGTCGAAGAGGATGACGACGTGCATCCCATCCCCGACCCCGACTGGCGCTTCCGCGCCGGCCACCACCTCATCGTCTACGGCGAGCTGCGCAACGTGCAGGTCGCGTTCGGACCGGAGTGAGCGCGTGAGCGAGCCCCTGGCGGTCACCACGTTTCCCGCCCCCTACCACTGGGCCAGCGTCGGCCACCGCGTCGGCGGCGCCTGGAACCGCCTGCTGAACCAGGCCCGCAAGCCCCAGCTGTGGCCCAGCGAGGCGACCGTCGCCGAGTCCGAGCAGCGCCTCGCCGGCGTGTGCGGCAGCCTGCTCCGCGACGACTCCCGGGTCCTGGGCTCGGGGGGCGTGGTCTCGGTCGAGGAGACCCAGCAGCGGGTCGAGTCCGTCAGCGCCATGATCGTCGAGTACGTGGACGAGCCGCTCGCGGATGAGAACCACCTGCGCCGCTGGTGGAAGGGCCGGCGCTTCGTCGCCTGGACCACCGCGTTCCACAACCGCCCGCTCCGCGATCGGCCACCCGGGCCAAGGTGGCGGGTGTTCCTGCCTTTCTCCGCGCCAGTGTCCCTGGAGGAGGCCAAGCTCGCCGCGGCCTGGGTCCGCCATCCCCACAACGAGGTCGGCAGCGTCGACGAGGCCGTGCTCGACCCGTCCCGCGTGGTCGCCCTGCCCGCCATCGCGCCCGGCGGCTACGCCCACCTCGCTGCCGAGGGCGAGCCCCTGGACCTGGTCGCCATCGAGGCCGACCTCCGCACCTGGGAGAAGGAGGACCGCGCCCAGCGCGCCAGCCGCGACACCGCCGGGGCCAGCCTGGGCGAGGCCGTCGACGCGTTCCGCCGCCGGGTCGCCGATCCCTCCCGCCGCGCCCTGCTCCCCTGGCCAGGGGGCGACTCGACCATGCCCGACGCGCTCGAGCGCTGCGCCCCGCCCGCCCCCGATCTCTCCGCCGTGGGCGCGCTCGCCGGCAGCCTGTGGCCGGGCCGCCTGGGCGTGCTGGTCGGCCCCAGCGGCTCCGGTCGCACCTCGCTCGCGCTCCAGCTCGCCGAGGCCGCCGCCAGCGCCGGACACCCCGTGCTCTACGCCAGCGCCGGCCTGCCCAGCGATGAGCTCGTCGCCCGCCTGCTCGTCATCCGCGCCCACGCCGCCGCCCCCGACCTCCCCGCGTCGCACGCCTACGTGCTCGAGGGCCAGGCCGACCGCGAGGTGCTCGACCGCGCCTGCAGCGAGCTGGTCGAGGCCTGCCCCCACCTCTACCTGTGGACCCCGACCACGGGCTCCCGCACGGATGAGGTGCTGCGCGTCCGTGCCGCCGGGGTCGCCGAGGCCAGCGGCCGCCCGCCGCTCATCATCGTCGACCCGGTCGAGGGCTTCGAGGACGGCCACGACCTGCCCGGGGTCATCCGCGAGATCTCCGCCGCCTGCCGCGACCTCGTGCGCGCCGGCAGCCTCTCCCCGTCCTGGCCCGGCGCCGCCGTGCTCACCGTGCTGTCCGTGCCCAACACCTGCGTCGACGACTTCGCCACCGACGCCGAGCTCGCCGAGCAGGCCGCCGACGAGGCCCGCCGCGCCGGACTGCGCCACCGTCTGACCCTCGGACTCGGCGGGCTCGGCACCGACGCCGCCCTGCTCCTGGCCATCGCCCGGGGCGCGTCGCCGCCCGAGGGCCCGCCCCCGGCGATCCTCGCCGTCGTGAAGAACCGCCACGGCCACGCGGGCTGCGTCCGACTCGCCTTTCACGGCGCCGCCGGGATCCACAACCGCGACTCGGCCTGAAGTCCGGCCGACCAAGACCGAAGCAAGGCCCAGGGACCGCCCGGTCGCCTACACTGCCCTTCGTCGAAGATTTTCTGTCGAGGAGACCGGTTGTGAGCGCCACCCCCGCCATGCCCCCCACCGCGGAGGCCACGCTCCCCATCGGCCGGACCTTCTTCCACCCGGCTGTCGACTACCTGCTGATCGGCGGGCTGATCTCGGTGCCCTTCATCGCGATGGTCGGCTTTGATCGCTCGCTCTTCCCGCTCGGAGCGGCGAGCGTCGCCATCGCCATCATGGTCAACTACGCCCACTTCTCCGCGTCCACCGTGCGGCTGTACACCCGCCCGGGCCTCGCGAAGTCGATGCCCTTCCTGGCCTGGGGCTTCCCCATCCTGTGGGCCGCCCTGACCATCGCCTGCCTCGTGTTCGCCGATCTGCTCGCCCACAACTTCTGGAAGCTGTACCAGTCGTGGTCGCCGTACCACTACGCCGCGCAGACGTTCGGGATCTGCATGATGTACGCCGGTCGCAGCGGGGTGAAGCTCGGCGGCGGCGCTCGCAGCTGGCTGTGGTGGGTGTGCATGCTGCCCTTTGCCTGGGCCTTCGTCACGGGCGCCAACGAGTCCGGGCTCGCCTGGTTCGTCGACATGGAGGCCCTGCGCGCCACCCCCATTCTCGGCACCGGCTACGACGTGCTCGGCTGGGGGCTCGCCATCGCCAGCTTCGCCGTGCCCATCGCGTTCTTCTTCACCGCCGGCCGGCGCATGCCCCTCATCGCCATCGTGCTGGTCGCGACCAACGCCCTGTGGTGGACCTTCCTGTCCTACGACGACGCCTGGGCCTGGGCCGCCATCGCCCACAGCATCCAGTACCTGCTCATCGTCGGCGTCTTCGATGCCCGCGACCACGTGCCCGAGGGCCAGAGCCGGGTGCGCCGCGGGCTCGTCTTCTACGCGCTGTGCGTGCTGCTCGGCATCCTGATGTTCGTGGCGCTGCCGGTGGGCGTCGCCATCGGCTTCGGCATGGAGATGACCGTGGCCGTGCAGGTCCTGGCCGCGGGCGTCATCCTGCACCACTTCATCGTCGACGGCTTCATCTGGCGCCGCAAGCGGGTCGGTGTTGGGTAGTACCCGCCCGGCCCGACCGGGGGTGGCTCAACCCTCCTCGTCGGCCTCTTCCCCGCCTTCGAGCTCCTCTTCCGTCGGGGTGTAGACGTACTCGGTCGGCCCGTCGAAGCCCTTGGGCGGGGTCCAGGCGGCGTCCAGCGCCTCGATGGCGATCCAGACCAGGAAGAAGAGCTTGGCGCTCTGCACGGTCGACAGCTCGGGGTTGTCGAACAGGTCCACCATGCACTCGTCGACCAGGTGCGGCTGGGCGCGCTGGACCTCGCGGACGCGCTCGGCGAAGCCCGAGTCGGGCGGCAGGACCTGGGGCACGATCGCGGTGACCCGGCCCTCGGCAGCGCGCAGATCCTCGGTCGTGATCTTGCGCATCTTGCCGCCGGCGAGGTCGAACACCCGCAGCAGCACGCCGGTGATGAACATGACCGTCGAGCGGCGCTCGAGCCCGATGGCGGCGATGCCGTCGTTGACGTAGCGGACCAGCACCCGCTGCTTGGAGAGCAGCAGCTTGAGCGCGGGCTTGTGGCCCGCCTTGTTCTGGTCGATGTCGTCGATCCAGCCGTGGACGGACTCGCGGTCGAGGTAGGCGTTGGGCATGGCTCCTCCGGCTCCCGAGCCTATCGGGGTGCTACCCGAGGTCCAGCTGGTCGGTCTTCTTCTTCTTCTTCCACTCCGCGTGGCGCCGCTTGGCGAAGGCCTTCAGGCGTCCGCGCCACAGGCCCCGCGCTGCCGCCAGCTGGATCATCGACCAGTTGCCACCCACGTTCGCCTCGACCAGCACGGGCCCGTTGTCGGTGAGCGCCACGTCCCAGCCGATGAGCCCCAGGCCGGGAAGGGCGGCGGTCGCGTCCTTGACGGTCTCGGTGAGCAGATCCCAGTCGGGAAGGTGCCAGCCCACGAGCTCTGCGCCGGTGTCGGGGTGCTCGGCGAGGCGCTTGCCCGACGTCCCCGCCCGGGTCACCACCCGCTCGACCTTGCCGTCCTCCAGCCGCACGCCACCCAGCAGGTTGCCGCGCCAGAAGTTGTCGGCCACCTGCCCGTGCACGGTCATCTTGAAGGCGACGTCCATGATCTCGGGGCCCTCCTCGTCGTGCATGCACAGCACGCGGAGGGTGGACAGGGCGGGACCGCAGCGCTCGGCGATGTCGGGGTGGGGGTTCAGGCGCTTCTGGAACATGTAGCCATCATCGAAGAAGCGACCGAGCTCGCCGACCATCTGCTGGAGCGGGAAGCGACGGCCGAAGAGGTCTTCGAGCTCGTCGGTGTCGGCGTGGTAGCCGGCGAGACTCGCGGCGCCGATGCTCTGCATACCGCCCAGGGGCTTGCCGAAGATCGGGTAGGGAGCGTCACTTCGAAGCCACTCCGCGACGTCGTTGGGAGTGCGCAGGAGCGGCAGGGAGCGGTGGGGTCGGCTGTTGTGCACGAAGGCGGCGGCCTCGGGCACCGGGAAGCCCATGGCCGACAGGGTGGCGACGAAGATCACCTTGTCTGCGCAGATCGCGACCCAGCGCATGTTGTTGCACAGGAAGTTGGTGCTCGCAGCGCGCTTTCTGCCCGCAAACTGCCCCAGCTCCTCGGCGTCGAGGTCCAGCGACGGCAGACGGTGCCAGAAGTACTCCTCAGCTGTCAGCATCCCGTCGCCGAAAGAAGATCTAGCGATCTCCATCACCATCTGCCCGTAGCTCTTGTCAAAGACGTCGGCGCCTTCCCGCAGCGCATCCGCCAGCTTGAAGGTCACGTCCTTCGACTCGGTCGCGACCAGCGGCTGGGAATCTTCAGTGCTCATCACGCCTCCTGGCCGGAGCGTAGCAAGATGGCGGCAGCGAGCGCCCTGACACCCCAGCACCCGGAGTACACATGGCCAGTCTCTACCAGCGCCTCGGCGGTTCCAAGGCCGTCAACGCAGCGGTCGACCTCTTCTATGACAAGGTGCTCGCCGACGCGGAGCTGGCTCCCTTCTTCGAGGGCGTCGACATGAAGAAGCAGCGGCGCCACCAGGCGGCCATGCTGACCGCGGCATTCGGCGGTCCGAACGCCTACGAAGGCCGCGACCTGACCGCCGCCCACGCCAAGCTCGTGCAGAAGGGCTTGACCGACCACCACTTCGACCTCGTCGTCGGCCACCTCGGCGCCACCCTGGTCGAGCTGGGCGTGCCCGCGGCCGAGGTCGGCGAAGCAGCCGCCGTGGCCGAGTCCGTGCGCGACGCCGTCCTGGGCCGCGCCGCGTAGTCCAGCCGGCAGGACGACCCCGGGGTCGGGTGGTATGCCTCGACTGGAGGCCTGCATGACCCGACCCCAGCCGTCGATGGACCACCTGGAGCGCCACCAGCGCGATCTCCAGGAGTACAAGCACAACGTGCACAGCAGCGCCGCCGGCCGCTTCGGCCCCGCCTGGTGGGGGCTGTGGGAGCAGTTCGTGCATGTGCCGGCCGACGGCACCGTCGTCGACCTCGGCGCGGGATCGGGCGCCCTGCTCTCCCGCCTGCGCGACCGCCTGCCCCACGCGCGCCTCGTCGGCGTCGAGCTGCACCCGGAGATGGCCGCACTCGCCCGGCAGACCCTCGAGGGCTCCAATGTCGACATCGTCGAGGCGGATCTCGCCGTGCCCGTGCCGCTCGAGGACGCCTGCGCAGACGTGGTCGTGAGCGCGCTGGTCTTCCACGAGCTCCCGCACCCGCCCGACCTGCTGGTCAACGCGGCGCGCCTCGTGAAGCCCGGCGGGCACCTGGTTCTGTTCGACATCGTGAAGTTCCCGCTCTCCGAGTACCTGGCCGACCGCGAGCTCTCCCGAGACAGCCTGGACCACTACCGGGAGCACTGCCTGTTCAGCCCGGAGGACCTCGCCTTCCTGGTCGACCACCACGGCTTCGAGGTGCAGGAGGTGGTCGGTCGCAACCAGGGCCGCTTCGCCCAGGTCTTCGCGGTGCGTCGATGAACGACGTGCTGGTGCTGTCGGCCCCGCCCCGCCCCACCCTCGCGGTCACCAACACCGCCGCCCGCTTCCCGGTGCGCCGGGTCTTCTGCATCGGTCGCAACTACGCGGCCCACGCCAAGGAGATGGGCGGCGACCCCGATCGCGAGCCCCCGTTCTGGTTCGCCAAGCCCGCCGATGCCCTGGTCGACGCGGCCATCGACGACCTCGCCCGCATCCCCTACCCGCCGCGCACCAGCGACTTCCACCACGAGGTCGAGCTGGCGGTCGCCCTGGGTCAGGGGGCGCGGGAGATCTCCCCGGAGCGGGCGTTGGAGCTTGTCTTTGGCTACACCGTCGCCATCGACCTGACCCGCCGCGACCTGCAGGCCCAGGCCAAGAAGCAGGGCCGCCCGTGGACCGAGGCCAAGGGCTTCGACCAGTCCGCCCCGATCGCCCCCCTGCGGCGCGCCACGAACATCGGCCACCCCAGCGCGGGCGCCATCTGGCTCGACGTGAACGGCCAGCGCCGCCAGCAGGGCGACCTCGCCGACATGATCTGGAGCGTGGCCGAGGTGATCTCGACGATCAGCCACTCGGTCGCCATCCGCGCGGGCGACGTCATCCTCACCGGAACGCCGTCCGGGGTCGGACCGCTCCAGGTAGGCGACCACGTCGTGGCC
>CALATR010000005.1 GCA_937891875.1 uncultured Pseudomonadota bacterium
CCCGCCCCTGCGCAGGCGGCGAGCAGACACAGCGGCAGGATCTGTCGGACCATGGCTTCCCCCGGGTCATCCTGCCATGCGCAGACCCGACCCGCCTACTCTTCGAGCCAGTCCAGGCCGCCACACGCCTCGTGGTCCAGCTCGGCGCTCCCGCTCGCAGACGTCAGCGCGGTGTGGCCGGTGATCGGGCCCGCCGTGCAGGTCGTCACGAGGAGGTCGTCGGTGCGGGCATCGAACCGGCCGTAGGGGGAGACGATGAGCTCGCCGCGACCGTGCTGGGGGAAGAAGTCCGTGCCCGGCCACGGCTGCTGGTCGATCCGCCCGGCGTAGCGCGCCCCCCAGCGGGTCATGCCCTGCTGGCAGGCCGGGTCGTCGTTCTCGACCCCACCCTCGAAGAGCAGATCGAGATCGAAGGCGTTCGCGCTCGCCTCGAAGGTGCCGTCCACGCGGATGATCTCCACCCCGTCGCCGGAGCCCTCGCCGGTCTCGTCAGGGATGCAGGACGCCGGTCGGGTGATGGCGAAGCGGTAGGCGCTCAGCGAGACCGACGGAGGGCGGCCGGACCCGAAGCCCCCGCTCGCGCCGCCTCCGCTGGCGCCGCCCCCGCCGCCGATCGAGCCCGTGACGAGGCTCAGGTCGCCCTCGTAGGTCACGCCGCTGCGGCTGGTGCACCCGCCGGTCACCCGCAGTCCGCCCTGGCCCTCGACCACCGTCGGGCAGTCCGGATCGGGCCACTCCTCACGCAGGAGCAGCAGGGTGATCGCCCAGGCCTGCGACTCGACCTCGGGCGGGGTCGAGACCAGCAGGAGCGCGTCCGAGACCGCCTCGTCGGAGAGGTCGGCGTCGGGTTCCGCCTCGAACGCCCGGGTCACGGCGGTCTCGCAGCCCACGAGGGCCAGGAGCGTGAGGGTGAGCACTCGAATCATGAGGTCCTCCGCCGGATTCCGGCCCTGGTCCGCGCATGGCTGGACCAGGTCGCCCGGCCTGGACGCCATGCTAGCAGCAGACGAGGGCGCTCGATCCCCGGCGGCATCGCCGCTCTTGCACCTCCCGGAGCCGCCGTGGTGGCGCTGGTCGCGCAGACCTGCCACGGTGGCGGCTCTGGCTTGCGGTGGGCTTTCCGGCGGTTGGGTCGGGCCTGGTGGGTCCCCCACACGCGGCGTCGTTCGCCTCGTGCGCCGCAATCCCGCGTTCCCCACGGCGCCGCGTGTCCGCGTCCTCGCGCTCCGCGTCGGACGCCAGCCCCCCAGGCGATCCGGCCCACCTCATCGGTGATCCCCCCTTTCCAGCGCGCCCCAGGACACTACGGTGACGGGTGCTGACCCTTGGCGACGACCCTTGTCGCGCCTTCGGCTCTCAACACCCTACGAGTACCGGTGACGATCCCGCCCCCTGGCCTCGTTGCGTCACCTTCGCCCCGGAGCGCGCCTTGGACGACGTCGAGCTTCTCGAGTCCCTCGCCCCTGCCCACGATGCCCTCGTCGACGCCATCGGCAAGGTGGTGGTCGGTCAGCGCGCCGTGGTCGAGCTGATGCTCACCGCCCTCTTCTCCGACGGTCACTGCCTGTTCATCGGCGTGCCCGGCCTCGCGAAGACCCTGCTCGTGCGCACGGTCGCAGAGACCCTGGGCGTGGACTTCGGTCGCATCCAGTTCACCCCGGACCTCATGCCCGCGGACATCACCGGCACCGACGTGCTGGAGGAGGACCGGGAGACCGGCGCCCGCAGCCTGCGCTTCGTCCAGGGCCCGGTGTTCACCAACCTGCTGCTCGCTGACGAGATCAACCGGACCCCGCCCAAGACCCAGGCGGCCCTGCTCCAGGCCATGCAGGAGCGCGCGATCACCGCCTCCGGCCACACCATGCGCCTCGATCGGCCCTTCCTGGTCTTCGCGACCCAGAACCCGATCGAGCAGGAGGGCACCTACCCGCTGCCGGAGGCCCAGCAGGACCGGTTCATGTTCAGCGTGAATGTCGGTTATCCCTCGGTTTCCGAGGAGGAGGAGATCGTCCGTCGCACGACGGTGGGCGAGCTCCCCGCGGCCGAGCCGGTGCTGTCGAAGGAGCGCCTGCTGGCGTACCAGCACCTCATCCGCAGCATGCCGATCAGCAGCGACGTGGTCAGCTACGCGGTGCGCCTGTCGGGCGCGACCCGTCCGGGCAGCCAGGCCCCCGCGGCGAAGTGGATCCGCTGGGGCGCCGGTCCGCGCGCCAGTCAGTACCTGGCCATCGGCGCCCGCACCTGGGCCGTGCTCCACGGTCGCGAGGTGCCCACGCTGGACGACGTGAAGAAGGTCGCCCCCGCCGTGCTCTCCCACCGCATCGTGCTCTCCTTCGAGGCCGAGGCGGCCGGGCTCACCCCCCAGGGCGTCGTCGAGCAGCTGCTCACCGAGGTGCGCTGAGATGGCGACCGCCCCCGGGCAGGCGCGTCCGTGGGACCCGGTGGTCCTGTCGCGGGTGCGCCACCTCCACCTCAAGGCGCGCGTCCTCACCGATGCGCTGCTGCAGGGGGCCCACCGCAGCCGGCGGGTCGGCCAGGCCATCGAGTTCGCCGACTACCAGGAGTACCTGCCGGGCATGGATCTGCGGCACCTGGACTGGCGGGTCTGGGGACGCAGCGATCGCCTGGTGGTCAAGCACTTCGAGACCGAGACCGAGCTGCCGGTGACCCTGGTGGTGGACCTCTCCGCGGACCTGGCGACCGGCGATCCGAAGCGGGCCCGGGGGGGGATCCTGGGGGCGCTCACCGGTCGGCGCCAGGCGCCCACGGCCGAGCGAGGGCTGCCTGATCTGGAGCATTCCAAGGCGGGCTTCGCGATCACCCTGGCCGCGACCCTGGCGTACTTCTTCCACCTGCATCGCGAGCCGATCGGCATCGAGCTCATCGCTGGCGACGGCGCCCCCTTCACCAGCCTGCCGCCGCGCTCGGGCAAGACCGCGCTCCAGACGATCTTCCTCGCGCTCGCCTCGGTGCGGCCCGGGGGGCAGGCGCGGCTGGCGGAGACCCTGGCCCGGGTCGGAGGGCGCACCCGGCGGCGCAGCATGGTGCTGGTGTTCACCGACGGCATGGAGGAGCCGGCACAGTGGCTGCCGTCGGCGGCCGCATTCGCAAAGAGGCGGACTGACCTGCGCTTCTTCCACCTGTACGACCGGCGGGAGTGGGGCCTGGACCTGGACCAGCCCTCGAAGCTGTACAGCCCGGAGGACGGCGAGGAGCTGGCGGTGGACCCGGCGGCGGCCCGCCAGGCCCTGCGCGAGGTGGCGACCGAGTACGTCGAGGAGGTCCGGCAGGGGATCTCCCGCTTCGGGGGCATCTACCTGCCCACGCCGACCGACGGTGATCTCGAGGAGGCCCTGCGCCGGGGCCTGCGCGCCGCCCCCGCGCCTCCCGGACTCGACCCGTTCGAGCTGCCCGGATCGAAGTCGGGGTCGCGCGCGTGAGCCTGACCCTGCTGGCGCCGCTGCTGCTGGGCCTGGGCGCGTTCGTCGCCCTGCCGATCATCGCCCACATCTCCCGCCAGAAGCCCAGGGAGCGGGTCCCCTTTGGCGCGATGCTCCTCCTGCGCCGGGTCGTCAAGCGCCTCCGCCGGCGCCGCCGGGTGCGCGATCCGATCCTGCTCCTGCTGCGCATCCTCGCCGTGCTGCTCGTCGCGCTGGCCATGGCCGGCCCCCGCTGGTCCTACCAGGACGGCACGCCCGCCTTCGGTGGCACCGGTCGCGTCGTGCTGCTGGTCGATCGCTCGCTGTCCATGTCGCTCACCGACGGCGGCTCCACCCTGCTCGCCCGCGCCCGCTCGGAGGCCCGCTCCGTCCTGGCCCAGCTCCCCGAGGGCACCAAGGTCGGCGTGATCGCGTTCGACGACGACGCGGCCCCGCTGACCGAGGGCCTCACCGGCGACCTGTCCCTCGTCTCGTCGCGGCTCGACGCGCTCCAGCCCACCCTCGGCGGCTCCAACCTGCGCCAGGCCCTCATCGAGACCCGGCGCATGCTCGAGGGCGAGCCTGGCGAGGTCTTCCTCTTCTCCGACGAGGCCGGCCCGGTCATGGTCACCGAGGCCAAGGAGGAGCTGCGCCGCCTGGTCGAGGGGGACAGCGCGCTCCTGCCCCGGCCCATCCAGGGTCGACCGCCCCGCAACGTCGCCGTCGCCGCGGCGGCCTACGGCGAGGGCATCGAGGGCGGCACCATCGAGGTCCGGGTCACGAACTATGGACCGGAGCCGGTCGAGGCCCCGTGCGAGGTCAGCCTGCCCGACGGCCAGGTGATCCCGTTCTTCGCCGATCTTCCCGGTGAGGGCGAGGTCGTGGAGCGGGTGACCGTGCCCCGCGAGGCGGCCGGCGGCGTGGGCGAGGCGCGCTGCGACGACGGCGACCTGCCCGGCGACGATGCCCGCTACTTCCACCTCCCCCGGGTCGGCGCGAGCCGGGTGCTCGTGGTCGACGGCGATCCGGGCGACACCCCGATCCGCAGCGAGGTCTACTTCCTCGAGCGCGCGCTCGCGCCGTGGGGCGGGTCCCGCAGCGGCGTCATGCCCGACGTCATCCCGCCCCTGGGCCTGCTGGACCTGGACGCGGAGAAGCACCAGGTCGTCTTCCTGGCCAACGTCGGCGACCCCCGGGCGGTCGCGCCGCTGCTGTCCGACTTCGTGCGCCGGGGCGGCTCGCTGGTCATCTCCGGCGGCGAGAACGTCAGCGCGGACCGGTACAACACGTCGCTGGGCGGCATCCTGCCCGCGCCCATCCGTCGGACCGAGGACCTGGCCGCCCGCGGGGAGCGCGGCGTGCCCCTGCAGATCCCCGACGCCAGCGAGGAGCTGTTCGAGCCCTTCACCCGCGGCGGTCGCAGCGCGTTCCACGAGGTGCACTCCCGGCGCATCCTGACGCTGGAGCCCTACACCGACAGCGCCGAGGTCCGGACCCTGCTCCGCTACGAGGGCGGCGCTCCCGCGCTCGTCGAGCGGACCGTCGGACGGGGCAAGGTGCTGCTCTGGACCAGCTCCATGGACTACGACTGGTCGAGCCTGCCCACCCAGGCGGTGTTCATGCCCCTGGTGCAGCGCATGGTCGGCTACCTGGGCGCCGAGGCGGGCGGGGGCGCCGGTCGGATCGACGGCACAGTCGGCCAGCCGGTGAGCATCCGCCTGCCCGATCTCACGCTTCAGCCCGACATCATCGGCCCGGACGGCAACCCGGTCCCGACCCGGATCGAGGGCTCGACCCTCATGTTCACCCCCGAGCGCCCCGGCGCCTACGCGGTGCAGGTGGAGGCGGTGCCGACCATCGCCTGGGTGGCGGCGAACCTCGACGTCGTCGAGTCCGATGTGCGCGCCTACGACTCGGTTGCCGAGGCCGAGTCCGCGATCAAGCCCGAGCTGTTCACCCGCTACATCGACCTGTCCCCCTGGATGTGGGGCCTCGCCTTCTTCGCGCTGCTGGCGATCGCCGCCTTGTCGATGTTCTGGAGCGTGCTCACCCCGGACAAGGAGACGGCGGCATGACCGACGCCTCGGATTCCAAGGTCGGCCCGGTGCTCACCCGACGACGCCTGCTCCACGGCCTCGGCGCCACCGCCGCCGCGGGGCTGGTCGGAGCGGTCGCGCCCGTCCCCGCCCTGGCCTTCGGCGAGCGGTCCAAGGTCGACATCGCCGAGCTGGACCTGGGCAAGGGCACCATCTCCCGTCCCGACGCCTGGACCCGCCTGCTGGCCGAGGTGCGCGCCACCACCTCGGTCGAGACCCGCAACGTCTTTGATTCCGGGATTCCGAGGTTTGCTCCAAGCGATCCCGAGCTCTTCGAGCACCCCTTCGTCGTGTGCGTGGGCGACGGTGCCTTTGCCGTGCCCGACGACGATGGCCTGGAGCAGCTCGCCCGCTACCTGGCCTACGGCGGCTTCCTGCTCTTCGACGACGTCACTGGCAGCACCAGCTCGCCGTTTCACGCCGCGGTCGAGCGCCTGGTCCGGGTGCTCTACCCGACCCGGGCCCTGGCCCCCCTGCCCAAGGCGAGCCACAGCGTCTACCGCAGCTTCTTCTTCAACCCCCAGCCCTACGGACGGGTCGCCAACTTCGACGACCTCACCGGCGTCACCCTGGGCGGCGTGCGGGTCGAGGGCGACCGGCGCGAGGACACCACCCGGACGCCGGTGATCGTGATGCGCAACGACCTGTCTGGAGCGCTCGAGCGCGACCGCTCCGGCCGCTACCCCCACCCGGTCACGCCGGGGGGCGAGGCTCAGCGACGCGAGGCGGTGAAGCTGGGGATCAACCTGATCATGTACGCGCTGACCGCCAACTACAAGACCGACCAGGTGCACGTGAAGGAGCTCATCGATCGCCGCAACCGCCAGCGCGGGATGTGGCCATGAGCGCGTGGCTGCTGGGCGCGGATCTGGGTGAGGGCGAGCTGATCTTCGCCTCGCCGGACTGGCTGATCGTCGCGGCGGGAGGCCTCGCCCTGGTGGTGTGGGTGCTCACCTGGTTCGGCCAGCGCTCGCTGTGGGCCCGCCTCGGCGAGCAGGGGCTGTGGGCCGGGGCGCTCGCCGGGATCGTGCTGGCGCTGGCGCGGCCGGTCTGGGTCGAGGAGGAGGGCCGCACCGAGCCTGGTCGGGTGGCGGTGCTGGTCGATGCGTCGCGCTCGATGGACGTGCTGCAGGAGGGCTCGCCGCGGAGCGAGGCGGTGGGGCCGCTGCTCGATCGGCTGCGCAGCAAGGACGTCGACGTCTACCACTTCGGCAATGACCTCGCCGTGGGCGCCCCCGACGCGTTCACCCTGCCGGGCACGGACCTGGAGTCGGCGCTGGACGCCCTGTCCGAGCGGGTCGCTGGCGAGCAGCTGGCCTCGGTGGTCGTGATCAGCGACGGCCTCGACCGGGGCCTGCTCCGGCGCCGCTTCCTCAAGGAGGAGAGCCCGGCACCGCCGAGCCTGCCCGGACCGCTGACCGTCTACCAGGTGGGCTCGCTCGGCGATCTGCACGACCTGTCGGTCCGCAGCGTCGACACCGGCGGCTACGCCTTCCGCAGCGAGCCGTTCACGATCACCGCGACCCTGTCCGGGCTCGGCTACGCCGGCAAGAAGGTCACCGCGACCCTGACCCGCGACGGTCGGCCGGTGACCCAGCGCATGGTCACCCTCGACGACAATGGAGATGCAACCGCCACCTTCGAGGTGCAGCCCCAGGCGGTCGGCCGCTTCACCTACGAGGTGAGCGTGCCCACCTGGGACGACGACGCGGTGCCGGCCAACAACACCGCCCCGGTGGTCGTGCAGGTCGTCCGCGACCGGATCAGCGTGCTCCAGGTGACGGGCGCGCCGTCCTGGGACGTGAAGTTCCTGCGCCGCTTCCTCAAGGGCGACCCCAGCGTCGATCTGGTCAGCTTCTTCATCCTGCGCACCACCGACGACATCGAGGGCACCGACTACAAGGACCGCGAGCTGTCGCTGATCCAGTTCCCGTACTCGGATTTGTTTAGTAAGGAGCTCGAGCGCTTCGACGTCATCATCTTCCAGAACTTCGACCACGAGAAGTACTTCCGCCCCGGCGAGCGCGACGAGCTGCTCGACAACATCCGGCGCTTCGTCCAGGAGGACGGCAAGGGCTTCGTGATGACCGGCGGCGACCGATCCTTCGATCTGGGCGGCTACGGCGGCACCTTCGTCGAGGAGATGCTGCCGGTGACGCTCGGGGCGAACGACCCCGTGCACTACGACCGCTTCCAGCCCCAGCTCACCGACGATGGCCGTCGCCACCCGATCACCCGGCTGGCGACCGACCTGGAGGAGAACCAGGCGTGGTGGGATCGGCTGGTGCAGCTGGACGGCACCAACGTGGTCCAGCGGCCGAGCCCGGGCGCGACGGTGCTGCTGGAGCACCCGAGCCTGACCGGCGCCGACGGCAAGAAGCTGCCGATCCTGGCGGTGAGCGAGGCGGGCAAGGGTCGGGCGATGGCGCTGACGGTGGACACCTCGTGGCGCTGGAGCCTGTCCGAGGCGGCAGAGGGCAGGGGAAACCAGGCCTATCTGCGGTTCTGGAAGAACGCGTTCCGCTGGCTGGTCAAGGACCCCAGCACCAGCCGGGTCACGGTCGACACGCCCAAGGAGAACTACGCGGTGGGCGACGACGTGCGGATCATCGTCCGCGCGCGGGACCCGGGCTTCGCCGCCCTGGCCCGGGCCAAGGTCGAGGTCACGGTCGAGGGACCGGCGGGCAAGTTCACCCGCGAGGGGGTCACGACCGCCGAGGGGGACGTCGTCATCGAGGTGCCCGCCGACACCCGCGGCGCCCACCGGGTCACGGCGGTGGTCTCGTCTCGCGGGGGGGCGGTCGGCACCGAGTCCACCGTCTACGCCGTCACCACCCGCGATCCCGAGCTCGACGAGGTCGCCCCCGACGAGTCCTTCCTGCGCTGGCTCGCCGCGTCGACCCAGGGCACCTACTACGGGCCCGGCGACTTCGGTCAGCCCGAGCGCGACCCGGACGCCGGGCGCACGGTCTGGGAGCGGCGGGAGATCCCCCTGTGGCGGGCTCCGATCCTGGGCTTTGGCGTGCTGCTGCTGGGCGGGCTCGCCTGGATCGTCCGGCGGCGCAGCGGGCTGCGGTAGGCGTCTCCGCCTAGGTGACGACGATGTAGATGCCGATGCCCAGGGCGATGGCCAGGTACACGCCGGTCATGACCCACAGGCCCGTCATGGCGGGCGGCTCGGAGCCGACGCGCTTGGCCCAGCGGTACGTGCGCACGGCGCCGACCGCGAGGGTGAAGAAGCCGAGCGCGACCAGGGCCACGCCGATCAGGGTCGACCACATCGGGTTGGGCAGCTTGCTGGCCAGCTCCGGGTGGTCGAACGCCGCGATCTCCAGGAAGGTGGCGAGCTTGGCGACGCCGAGTCCCACGGCGACCAGCGCCAGGGAGGTCCGTGCCCACGCCAACAAGGTCCGTTCATTTGCCAAGTGATCCCGCATCCACGAGCCGGGACGAGCTTCGCCCACAGGAGCCTCCAGGAGGCGGGGCTAACCGTTCTCGTGACTGGCGGGGTCAGCGAGTGTGAGCTGGACTACTCGCAGTCGACCGCAACCTCCCACTCGGTGATCCCATACGCGCGGATCTCGACGAAGAACGGGGTATCGAGCCACTTCCCGGCGTCCTCGGTACTCAGCGGAAGGCTCTGCTGGCCGGCCTGGTAGACCCAGAACGAGGTGAAGGTGTCGCCGCCGAAGGACTGCCCGGGGGCGTAGAGCCAGGCACCGAGGGACTGGTCCTCGCTGGCGCTGAAGTCGAGGCGGAAGGGGGCCGCGCCGTCCGCGGAGGTCGGGCCGGGGATGCAGAACTGACGGGTATAGTCGGTGCGTGGACCGCCGTCGTAGATCGTGGTCTCGAACAGCCCGGCGTCCCGCTCTCCGCAGGTCAGCTGGGGCACCCCCCCGCACGCGGCGTTCCAGCCCACGTGCAGGTCGTAGGCGGTGGTCGAGCTCCGCCCCTCGACGTCGGTGAGGGTGAGGTCGACGGTGGAGGTGCCAAGGGCAGGACTGTCTGCGGTGAGCACGCCGTCCGCGGACAGGGTCACGCCCGCCGGCAGGCCGGTCGCCTCCCACGAGATCGGCTCGGTGCCGCCATCGGCGAAGAGCGTGATGCTTCCGGAGTCGGGCTGCAGCACGGGCAGGTTGGCGCGGGCGAGGCGAGGGGCGTCGTCGCAGACGATCTCGAGGGTCAGGGTGTTGGTCTCGTTGAACTCCTGGTGCCCGACGTGGATGTACAGGGGCTCGTCCAGGCTCCGGTAGTCGTCCAGGCGCGGCCAGCTGGCTCCGGATGCCGCGAGCACGCCACTGTAGGTCTCGCGGTCGGCGTAGGCGCTGCCGCCGGTCCCGACGCCGGAGGTGGCCAGGTACGGCCGCGACGTTCCGGTCAGGCGGGCCTCGACCAGACCGGTGTCAGGCGGGATCGGCAGCTCGTAGATCCGGTAGGACAGCGGGGCCTCCGAGTAGACCCGGTCGCCCTCGTACATCGACTCGGCCGGCTCGAACTGCACCGTGTCGCCGCACCCGATCGGGTGGTGGGCGAAGGTGGCCAGGGAGGCCTGTTCCTCCCGGATGTTGCCGTCGGCATCCTCCGCCTTGATCGTGAACTCCCAGACGCCTTCCTCCTCCGCCATGCCGGTGATCCGCCCGTTGGACTCGTTCCAGTCCATCCAGGAAGGGAGCGGATCCTCGGTCCAGATCCGCACGCCTGCGTTGTCGCCGAAGACGTTGAAGTTGGCGGTGAGCGGCATGCCGACGAGATCGGCCGGTGGGTGCAGGTCCTGGAACACCGGACCGGTGGTGCACTCGGCGGTGAGGGTGAACTCGGCCGGATCCGGACCCGCGAACATCAGGGTCAGGGGCTGATCGAGCGCCTGCAGGGTCTGGAGCGAGGGGTAGCTGCCGAGGTCGATGACGATGCCGTCGCTGAAGCCGCTGATCCAGTCCTGCTGGAAGTAGTGGTCCACGTCGGTGTCGCCCGGAGAGGCCTCGGCGCCCCCGATCCAGGCGTAGACGAAGCCGAAGCCGTCCGAGGTGATGCCCTCGATCTGCAGGCGGGTGGTGCCCTCGGGGGGCATGGGCACGGTGACCCAGGTCACGCCGCCGTCGACGGTGGGGTCCAGGGTGCCCCGGTCGTCGGTCGCGCCGGCGGTCACCTCGGCGACGACCTCCTCGCCGCAGAGCAGCGCCGGGCCCGACCACATGACCTCGAGGGTGTAGGCGCGCTGGTCGGTGCGTCCACGCTGGTCCTCTACGGTCAGGGTGAACGCGTAGCTGCCGGAGCGCTCGGGGGTGCCGCTGATCACGCCGGCGGGGTTGAGCACGAGCCCCTCGGGGAGTTCCCCCTCGGCCAGGGACCAGGTGAGGGTGCCCTTGCCGCGCTCGGCGCCGAGGCGGACCAGGAACACCTCGCTGACGGTGGCGTCGGGCAGACCCTGGGGCACGATCTCGGGGGTGCGACTGCACGCGGCGAGCAGGAGCAGGGAGAGGCAGAAGGTGGTGATGGGGCGGCTCACCAGGCACCTCGCGGCACGAGGGCGGGGCCAGAAGTCTCGGGTGGACCCCAGTCTTCGGCGATGTCGAACGTGATGCTGCTGCGCCCGCCGGTCATCGTCGACCAGGCCTGGGCCCAGCCGGAGCGGTGGTCGGCGAAGGTCTGCAGGTGCTCCTCCTCCAGGGTCTCCCCGGGGGCGAGCACCAGCACCGGCAGGATGTTGAACGAGGTCGGCGCCTCGCCCACCACCGGCCGGCGCGCTCCGTTGGCGGCGATGATGTCGTCGATGTCGACGTCGACCCGGGTGCCCGCCACCGTGACCGGCTGCACGTCGTCGTAGTAGTCCTTGTAGAGGTGCTCGGGCCCGGAGACGGCGGTGCGGTCGCTGGACTGCGGGTCGTCGATGTAGAAGAAGGGCTCGACCTCATCGGGGCCGGCGAGGCCCATCAGGTAGAGGTCGAGGGTGGAGAAGCGGGGCTCGACCTCGAGGTCGGTGGTGAAGGTGCCGTCGCCGTTGTCGACCCAGGCGTTGCCCTCGATGGGGGAGTTGGGGGTCTGGGTCCAGTACGACCAGTGCGCGGTCTGGCGGCCCAGCAGATCGGTGCGGTGCTCCGGGTCGGGGAGCTTGGCGAAGGCGAGCCAGTAGTGGGAGAGCTCGTGGCAGAGCACCCAGTCCCGTACCTTCAGATCGAAGGTCCAGTAGTCGAGGTGGTTGAGCCACAGCACCGAGCGGGTGTCGACCGAGAGCGCGGTCTGGGGCACCCGGCCGACCCCGCGCAGCTCGGCGTTGTTGTAGGCGCGGTGGAAGGCGCCGGCGGTGAAGGTGTAGGGCAGCTCGGTCGTGTGGGTGACGGCGACGAAGTCGTAGGTGCCTTCGCGAGACTCCAGCACGGCCAGCACGGTGTCATCGAGGACTCCCTGGTCGTAGCCCAGGGCGATGGCCTTCGCGGACGGGCGGACGACGACCACGCCGTCGATGTCGAAGATCGTGAACTCGTCCAGCGCGCCGGGCGGGGGCGGCAGGAGGGGGTCCGAGATGTACTCGTCTTCGAAGGTGTCGGGATGGAAGCGCGGAATCGGGGGCTCGTCCGCGCCGGACAGGCTCGACGTGAGCAGCAGGAGGAGCACGAGCATCAGCGCACCTCCGCGAGCTGCACATTGCTGAAGCTGCCACTGACCCGCTCGCCGGGGGCCAGGCCGGCCCGCGTGAGCTCGATGGTGCCCCCGAGCAGGAAGCGCTCGCTGCCGTCCCGGTCACGGAGCTGACCGATCGCCGCGGTGCCGTCGACCGGAATGGACCCGGCCACCCAGGCGTCCTGCGACACGTCGAGCTCGATCACGCGCCAGCCGTCCGCGGTTCGGTCCATGAGCTCCAGCTGGACCACCGGCCAGGTGCCCTCGACCTCGTGCACGGCGACCCGCACGAGCTGCTGGACCTCCTCACCCGCGATGGTGCCGGACGCGCTGCCGGGCACCCGGTCCCCGATCAGGGCCTCGAAGGTGCCATCCACCGCGTCAGGCAGCGCGTTCGCCTCGTCCCAGGGCGCGTCGAACTTCGATCCTCCGCAGCCGCCGATGACCAGCGACGACAGGATCAGGATGCGTACCAAATCAGACCTCCCCGCTCCATGGTGTCATGAAGTTCGGGCAGGTTCACGCAATCTGACAGGACGCCGCTCAGAGCAGGGCGAGCAGGCGCGCCTGGAACGTCTGGGGGTGCTCCAGGTGCGGGCTGTGGCCGCAGTCGGCGAGCACGACCTCGTCGACCTGTCCGCCGCCGGCCCGGTAGGCGTCGAGCACCGCGCGGGTCTGGCCGATCATCGGCTGGGCGGGGAAGACGTCCTCGCCGGGCCAGCCGGGCACCGCGCCGATCTGGCCGAGGAAGCCGAAGTCGAACAGCGAGGTGTCGGACACGATCTGGTCGTCCGCGCCGCGGATCCACACCACGGGCGGCTTGGGGTCGATCGACGAGAACGCCGAGACATCGCACCACTTGCCGGAGATGGCGTTGTTGATGCCCTTGGTGCCGGGGGCGACGGTCGGCCAGTTCTCCGACGAGGTCAGGTCCCCCGGGTAGTGGTCCTCGCCGACGGAGATGGCGACCATGCTGGCGACGTAGTCGTCCTCGAGCTCGGCGGGGAAGCTGAAGGGCGGCTTGACGTAGTAGGTGTTCATGATGGAGCGCGGCGAGGTGTCGGCGTCCGCACTCGTGTCCTTGTCGCCCAGGCGCTTCACGAAGTCGGGGTTGGCGGTGCCGCCGCCGGTGCCGGCCCAGTCGGCGAAGCATGGGGTGCCGGCGGCGTCCTTGGTGCCGCCGAAGCCATACGGGGACATGGGCGCCTCGAGCAGCAGGCTCGCGATGCCGGTGGGGTCGGTCGCCGCGACCTGCATGACGACGCCGCCGCCGACGGACCAGCCGACCAGGTGGGCGGGGCGGTCCGCGGTGCCGATGCCCAGCGCGGTCATGAACGCGCGCACGTCGTCGGCGAAGTCCTTGACGCCCCGGGTCGCGTCGATGGGGGCAGGCTCGCTGTCGCCGAAGCCGCGCAGGTCCGGAGCCAGGGCGAGCACGGTGTCGGGCAGGCTCGCCATGAGCTCGGCGTAGAAGCGGCCGCTGCTGACGTTGCCGTGCACGAAGACGACGGGCACGCCGTCGTCGGCGCCGGAGCGCAGGTAGTGGGTGTCCAGGCGGGAGGTCTGCACGCGTTGGCTGGTCACGCCCTGGGGCAAGGACATCTTGGGCTCCGGATTGTCGAGGTGGAACGTCAGAGAATGAACATCGCCGTGGCGAAGGAGAGGCCGCCGCCGGACGCGACGAAGCAGACGCGCTCGCCCTTCTTCGCGCCGCCGGAGCGCATGAGGTCGTCGAAGGCCATGGGAATGCAGGCGCTGCCGGTGTAGGCGACCCGGTCCATGATCGTGTGGCCGCGCTCGCGGGGCACGCCCAGGTTGTCGAGCGTCTCCCAGATGCTGTGGATGTTCAGCTGGGTGAAGACGTAGTGGTCGACATCATCGGGCGTGAGCGACAGGTCCGCACACAGCTCCTGCACCATGCGGGTCCAGGTGAGCGGGTTGATCTCCTTGGGGAACTTCTTGGCGAAGACCAGCTGGTGGCCGTGCTCCTCGAGGACCTGGGGCGTCACCGGGCGCCGGGTGCCGCCGCCGTAGATGCCCATCCAGTCGTAGTACTGGCCTTCCGTGTGCAGGCGTGCGCCCTCGAAGCCACCGTCCGAGCCGTCGGTCGCGCCCAGCAGGACCGCGCCGGCGCCGTCGGCGAAGAGCGTCACCGTCTTCTTGTCCGCGCGGTTGAGGTGGCGGGACATGGTGTAGCCGCCGAGCACGAGGACCTTCTTGTAGCGGGGATCGGCGGCGATGTACTTGGCCGCCATGTCCAGGCCGATGACGAACGCCGAGCACGCGGCGTTCACGTCGAAGGTGCCGGCCCCGGTCGCGCCGAGCTTGTGCTGCACCACCGACGCCGTCGACGGCGAGAGGTAGTCCGGCGTGTCGGTGGCCAGGATGATGAGGTCGAGCTCCTCGGTCGCCACCTCGGCCGACGCCAGGGCGCGCCGCGCGGCCTCGAGGCACAGGTCGCTGGTCGCCTGATCGTCGGACGCCCAGTAGCGCTGGCGGATGGTGAGGTTCTCGACCAGCCAGTCGCCGACGCCGTCACCGAACTGCTCATCGAAGACGGAGTTCGGAATCAGGTTCTCGGGGTGATAGCTGCCGGTGGACAGGATGGCTGCGCGGGGCAAGGGCGGCTCCCGAAGCACGACCGTCACCGATCGTGCAAAAAGAGGTGACTACTGATTCACCTTTTGGTAGAACATGAATCACCTGTCAAGTCGGGGCCGGGCCTCCGCGTCGGAAGTCGCGTCCCCTCGACCCAACCGAGTGAGGAGGCAACCATGAGCCGGATTTGGACGATCGCCCTGGCCGGGGCATTGGCGTTGAGCGCGTGTGTCGAGACGGGGCCCAGCGACGAGACCGACCCGACGGACAGCACCGATGACACCGACGTGAACTACCCCGTGGTCGAGGACGCGATCGACTACCGGGACCTGTCGAACCACCCGGGCTGCAGCACCGCGGGCCTGACCTACACGCCGGTCTCGCTCCAAGGCTACAACTGCGCCGCCAAGGAGTACGTCGGCACCGAGGACACCTCCAAGCCGATCGTGATCCTCATCCACGGCAACTCGGACACGCCGTCGAGCTGGGAGGCGTACGACTCGGGCGGGGCGTGCCCGGCCGGTGCGACCGAGGGTGACGACATGCTCGCCGAGGAGCTGGTCGCCGCGGGCTACCGCGTGATCGCCGTCGACATGCGTTTCGACCTGGTCGACGACCCGGCGGGCAACAACGAGACCGAGAACGCCGCCAAGAACATGGACCACGGCTGGGGCACCCCCATCGCCCAGTCGGCGATCAAGGCCGTGCTCGACGAGTACCCGGACCGCGACGTCTCCATCATCGGCTTCAGCTTCGGCGTGACCGTGGCGCGCGACTCCGTCCGTCGCCTCGCGCTCAACGACGAGGTCGACATCTTCCCACGGATCAAGGACATGATCCTGCTCGCGGGCGCCAACCACGGCGTGTCCAGCGGCCCGCTCTGCGGCGTGAACCCGACCATGCGTGGCCAGGTCACCTGCGAGATGGGCGATCGCGCGGCCTACACCCCGACCGACTTCATGAAGCCGCTCAACGGCACGAACGGCGTCTGGGAGACCCCGTGCGGTGACGGCGAGACCGCCTGGGAGCGCCCCATCTGCGGCGGCAACGCGGTGGACTACACGACCATCGTCATGGAGGACCTGCCCGGCGGTGAGCAGCAGGACCTGTTCGTCAGCGAGGCCAGCAGCTACCTCGAGGGCGCGGACAACCAGACCATCGGGCTCAACGACTTCGACGAGTCCAACTACTTCTACTGCGGCCTGTTCAAGAACCACTACGGCGCCGCCCGCAGTGACGCCGCGCTGTCCATCATCCTGAACCGCCTGGCGGACTGATGCGCTGGTCGCTGCAACGGGCCCTGCTGGTTGCAGCGGCCCTCGGTTCCGTGCCGGCGCTCGCCGTCGACGATGGCGCGCCTGCACCCGTGAGCGAGACGACGTCCGTGGACGTCGGCTCGACCCAGGAGACCTACCCCAAGGTCTCACCCTACGCGGTCTTCGTGGGCGGCGGTGCCTACGAGATCGTCGACAACCGCGAGGAGGACACGGACACCCGCCAGAACCGGTTCTGGACGCCGGCACTGGCGCGGATCGGCATGGCGGGAAAGCTGTCCGAGCGCTTCACGCTGCAGTCGGAAGTGGAGTTCAATGCTGGGCCTTACGGCACCAGCGTCTGGGAGGGCCAGGCGGCCATCCAGGTCCGCAACCAGCTGCTCCGCTACCAGCACAAGGACCTGCTGATGGACGGCGACCGCTTCCGCGTGGAGGTGGGGCGGATCACCGATCCGGCGAGCGTGAACTTCGTCTCGCTCCACATCGCGAACCTGCTGCTCTCCGACCCGCTGGCGCGGTTCCCGCTGCTCACCAGCGGGTTCAACCGCGGCAACGGCGTGCGCGCGGACTACCAGATCAAGGAGCGGCTCACCGTCGGCCTGACGGTCAACGCGGGCAACCCGACCAGCACCACCGGCACGGTGATGATGGGCGGCACGTTCTACCCGTTCCAGCGCTTCTACGAGGTGCCCTGGAGCTATGTGGGCCGTGACGCGCGGGGCTTCCCTGCGTCGAACTTCCACGTGATGATGGCGTCGCCGTCGGTGCGCTGGGAGTCGAAGCACCTGCAGGCCCAGGTGGCCGCGCAGACGCTGCGGGTGGACACCAACACCAGCACGGATGCCGACGAGAACATCACCGGCACCAACCTGCGGGCTGGCCTGCGGGTGACTCCGGTGAAAGAGCTGGCGGTGTTCGGCAACATGAGCCGCATCGTCAACGACGTCACCGAGACCGACGACGCCACCCAGATCGCGTCGGGCAAGTTCCTCGGCATCACCGCCGGAGGCGGCTTCGATGTGTACGTGAAGGGCGTCAGCGGCTTCGGCGCCCAGTACGACATGGTGCGGGAGGAGCAGCGCGGGCTGCCCCCCGAGGTGCGCCACCACCTGAACGCCGGCGCCACCATCGCGGTGGACGACAGCGTCTTCGTGAGCGGCCGCTTCGCCTTCTTCCAGCTGTGTGCCGAGAGCGAGACCCTGGAGCGCTGCGACGCCAACGGCCTGCGCCAGATCATGCTGACCGCGACGGCGGTGCTGGGGCCGGGGCAGGACGTGCGGCCGTAGGGGAGGGGGTCAGGCCGACAGGTGTGACATCCTGTCTGCCGATGATCGCGTGCCCGACGGAGTTGCTTCGGTGACGGCCGGGGGATCGGGGTCAGGCCGACAGGTGTGACATCCCGCCCCGGCTGCTTC
>CALATR010000006.1 GCA_937891875.1 uncultured Pseudomonadota bacterium
ATCGGGCAGGCGCAGCTCGCCGGGGAACGCGACGAAGGCCTGGGCCATGGCCTCGTCCAGCTCGACGACATCGTGCAGCTCCAGCGCGTCGCCGGCGTACAGCCCGAGCAGCCACAGCGTGTTCGTCCGCTGCAGGCCGAGGCGATCGAGCACCAGCTCGCGGGCGTGCACCTGGGCCAGGGCGGCGAGCCAGCTGGACACCGGCGTCGAGCGCGAGGCCCCGGGGCCGGACACGCGCAGGCGCCCGGTGAACCCGCGCAGGCCGACCAGGCAGCTCTCGGAAGGCTCGACCCGAAGCCAGATCTCCTCTCCGCCAAAGTCGGCCAGCTCCCGGCACACGGCGGCGTCCAGTGCCGAGCCGAGCACCAGCACCCGCGCGTCGGAACGGGCCAGCCGCCGCGCCGAGGCCTGGGTCATCCACCCGCCGGGCACCTCCACCACGTCCGAGGAGCGCGCGGCGAGCCGAGCCGCCGTGACCGCGTCGGTCTGCACCACCGCCGCAGGCAGCTCCCGCTGGGCGGACCACGCCTCGACGGCCAGCACCTGGGCGGGCTCGAGCACCAGATCGGGGAAGCGCAGCACCGTGTCGCGCACCCGGCCGAAGGACTGCACGCCCGCATCATCCAGCCGGCGCAGGCCAGGGAAGACCAGCTCGCCGCGGGTCTGGTCCAGCACCTCGATGGCACCGGGCTCGAAGTCCGTGACGCCGACGAGCTCGACCCGGGCGGCCGACGCCCGGTGGATCGCGCGGGCTGCTTCGACCGAGAGTGTGCCGTGAATGCCCAGAGTCACCCGTCGACGCTCGCGATCGGAGAGCAGCGCGGCGAGCACCTCCTCCGAGGGCTGGCGCAGGGCGGGCAGGCGGAGATCCGCGGTCACCGGCGCGAGCGTCCGGGCTACATCCGGCTCGATCACCGCCAGATCGGTCAGCACCAGCGTGTGGGCCTCGACCTCGGCCAGCGCCTCCGCGATGGACGGGGACAGCTCGACCACCCCCAGCCGCAGGTGGGTGTCCGAGGGCCCGAGCGCCCACACCAGGTCCCGGTCGAGGGTCCGCAGGCCGGAGAGGTCCACCTCTCGCCAGCGGTGGGAGCCGATCTGGCGGGCGTCGTCGATGGAGAGGCTGCGGAGGTCTCCGAGCTGCAGGCGCGTGGTGGCGGTCCTCCAGGAGTCCACGGTCCGGAGCAGCTCCAAGCCCGACGGCTCCGCCACCACCGCGGGCTCGGACCCGGTGAGCTCCGGCTCCGTCCGCGCGCCGAGGACCAGGGTGTACGACTCTGGCGACCGACCCCGCCACCCGCGCAGGAACGGGTGGAGATCCACCGGATGGGTGACGCTCCCGAGGTCGATGCGGTGGCCGCGGAACGAGGCCAGCTCTTCCAGGGCACCGACGTCGAGGACCTCCACCTCGCCGAGATCGAGGGTCTCTCCGGAGAAGCGCGCCAGCTCCCGGGCGGCGTCCGGCCCCAGCCGCTCGGCGCGGACGGTGAGGACCGAGCGACCCTTGAAGCCCGCCTTGTCGACCAGGCGACGGGCCTTCTCGGGGTCCAGCGCCGGGCCGTCGGTCGGCCGGGCGTGAAGGGCCGACACCACGGGCTCCACCGGCTCGATCTTCAGGTCCGACGCCCAGATCACCTCGGCCGGCGAACCGGAGATCAGCGCGTGCTGGGCGGCGTCCAGCGCGCGGACGCCGGAGAGATCGAGGATCTTGCCCGAGAATCGGGACAGCGCGAGCGCCTGATCGGGGCGGAGGGTGTGCAGGCCCGGCAGCTCCAGGCGATCGCCAGGCCAGCGCGTCAGGGCGACCAGGGCAGCCCCGCCGATCTTCCGGTCCTGAACGGCCGGCAGGGCCAGGGTGGCGCCCGGGAACTCCGCCAGGCGGCGGGCCTGGGACAGATCGAGCCGATCCGTCGTGTACTCGAGCCGTCGAGCCCGAAGCCCGCGGATCGCTTCGGTCTTCAGGTCCAGGGTCGGGCTGGACAGCAGCTCGCCCTCCCAGCCCGCCAGCCGCTCCAGCAGCCCGACGGTGTACGGCGAGCCGAGGAGCACCAGCCGGGGCCCCCGGTATGCGCCCAGCTCCACGACGGCCTCGGCGTTCCGGCTCAGGCGCACCGTCAGGGGTCCGGCGAAGCGCGCGAGGTGCCGGGTGACCGCCGGATCGGTGCCCTCGTCCAGGTGGATGGTCAGGCTGGTCGCGCCTCCTTCCACCAGGATCTTTGCCGAGGGTGGCGCGAGCTTCACCGCGCTCGCCAGCACCGGGTGGTCCTGGTCGGCCAGGTCTGTGGCCAGGGCGTCCGAGACCGCATCCAGGTCCGGGTGCACGAGCGCCGGGTGGGTGAGCAGCGCCCGGGCGACCTCACCGCGCAGGGGCACCGCGGGCACGATCAGGGTGTCCGGGTGGGCGGCGAGGGCACGGGCAGCGTCTCCGTCGAGCTCCGCCAGGGCGGGCAGCTCCAGCACCGAGGGCACCGCGGCGAGCGCCCCGGCGACGTCGGTCGGCAGCCGGGCGAGAGCGGGCAGGGCCAGGATGCTCGCCGTAGGTCCGGTGGACTCGGCAAACACGGCGAGCCCGTCCGGGGTCAGGGTGGTCACGTGCACCAGGGTCAGCCGCAGCCTCGGGTGCTGGGCCAGCGCCTTGGCGGTCGCCAGGTCCAGGGTGTCGACCCCACCCAGGCGCAGCTCCGCACGGGAGCCCCCACCCCCGTCGTACGCGCCGAGCGCCTGCACCACCGGCAGGGTCGCCGCCTGCAGGCCACCCAGGTCGAGCTGGCGACCCCGGAACGCCGCCAGGTGGGTCGCCGACGCGACGTCCAGCTGCTGGAGGCCGGACAGGTCGAGGGTCTGGGCCTGGGACATCGACAGCGCGCGGGCGACCCCCGGGGAGATCTGCCGCAGGCCCGGGAGATGCAGTCGGGCCGGGCCGCGCTCGGTGAAGGTGCCCAGGCGGGCCAGCTGCAGGGCGGACGGCTCGTCCAGGGTGGCCAGGCCGGGCAGATCGACCAGGGAAGCGCGGGAATCTCCGAGGGTCTGGGCGTCCGTGGCGGTCAGCTCCCGGAGATCGGGGAGGACCACCGCGGCCCAGGAGCAGCGCGCGAGGGCGTCGAGCCACCCCCCGTCGAGTCGCTCCACGCCCCGGATCTCGACCGGAGTGCGCCGCAGACAGACCGCGTCCGGGAGCTCCGGGCCGGCGCCGTCCACGATGATCCGGCCCCCCCGCGGCACCTCCTCGACCGGGGTGCCAGCGCGGTAGACGAAGGGCTGGTCCGAGGGGGCCGCGCCCGCGTCGACCGAGGCGAGGAGCGCGAGCAGGAGCATCGTGCAGCGCAGCATGTCCGCCGGCTATCCCAGATCGGGTGGCGAGCCAGCAGCGCGCGGTGCACAGACGGTTCGGCAGCGCGACAGGTTCCGGTGGCCAGACCGAGGGGGGGAGCATGGCAGAGGGGAGGCGAGCGATCCGCAGGGGTGCGGTGTGGGGGGCGATCGTGGGGGTCCTGGCGACCTCGCCGAGCTGGGCGGCCCAGCCTGAGGCCCTGACCCCCGATCCCGAGCCGGACCCCCTCGCGGAGTACCGCGGTCCGCTGGAGGCGCCGTCCGGGGAGCGCGCGGTCAAGGGCGCGACCCTGTCCCCCACCGACGCTGCCGCCCTGGCCACCGACACGAGCGCGGTCCTGCGCTTGCCGAAGCTGAAGGCCCTCGAGCCCGACGCCGCCCTGGAGCTGGCGGCATGGCTGGGCGACGAGCTCGTGCTCGACCGGGTCACCACCCTGGACCACGACACCCTGCAGGCCCTGGCCCAGGGGGCGTTCGCCCGGCAGGAATCGGCGTACCTCGAAGATCCTCGGCGGATGGTCGTGCGCGCCGAGGCCCTGACCGAGCTGGGTGCGGGGCCCCTCACCCGGCCGGGCGCCCACCGCCTCGTCGTGCACGCGCCCGCCCTGCGCCGCATCCGCGGTCCGCTCCACGGCATCCGCCTGCACGTCCCGGGGGATCGCGCCCTGGGACCGCTGCGCGGCGATCTCGCCGGGACCGAGCCCGACCTGGTCCTGGAGGACCTCGCGACCCTCGATGCCGGCCAGCGCGCCGCGTTGGCCACCCTGGACCGGGCCCGCCTGTCGCTCCCCGCGATGCAGACCCTGACCCTGCAGGACGCCCAGGCGCTGCCCCGCACCCTGCGCGAGCTCCGCCTCGACGGCGTGCAGGACGTCTCCGTCGAGGTGCTGGCCGCGCTGCCCCGCGACCTCGAGCGGCTGTCGCTGGACGGGCTGCAGACCCTGTCGCCCGAGCAGGCGGCGGCCCTGCCCCGGTCGGCCGATCTGTCGCTCGACGGCCTGACCGCGCTCGACCCTGCCACGGCGAAGGGGCTGCGCCGACAGCGCCCCGGCGCCGCGCTGTCCCTCGATGGGCTCACCCTGCTCGACTACAGCGCGCTGCGCGCCCTCGGACACGCCTACGCCAGCGTGTCCGTCCTCGGGATCACCGCCCCGACGGGCATCGCCGGCTTCGGCTCGGCCCGGGTCCGGGCGCGGGGCATCCAGGTCCCGGGCCACATCTCCAAGCAAGGCTTGGAGCTGGAGATCCTGGATGTGCAGACCCTGGACGCCGAGACGGCGACCACCTGGGCCTCGAGCCGCTTGCGCACTCTCCGCTTCCCCGACGCGACCTCGATGGCGCCAGGAGCCGCCGCGACCCTGGCTTCGATGGATATGGACCTCATCGCCCTGCCCGCGCTGCGGGACCTCTCCCCGGAGGACCTGACCCGGCTGGGCAGCGAGCCGTCCTACTACAAGGTGCTCACCCTCGTGATCGGCGGGATGGACCGCGTCGAGGCGTCCCACGGCGAGGCCCTGCAGGCGGGCAACGTCAACCAGCTGGTGCTGCACGGCAAGCGCACGCTGGTCGCCGAGGAGGTCGACGCCCTGCGGCCCTGGGCGGACGGCGTCATCCATCCCCTCTACGCGCGCGGCGAGCCCGCCTGTCTGCTGGCCCTGCCCCACGTGGAGCAGCTGGACGTCCACGCCGCCTCCGCGCTCGCCTCGCTGCCCTGCACCCTGGACCTGGGCGGCCTGGTGACGGCCGATGGCGACGTGGCCGAGGCGCTGGCCCGCCACGCCGGACCCGGCCTGCACCTGCGCCGCCTGCCGCTCACCGCCGAGCGCGCCCGGATCCTGCTGGCGCACCCCGGCCTGAGCCATCCCGGCGCCACCCGCCCGCTCCCCGAGCGCCTCGCCGCCCAGCTCGGGCAGCTGGATACCGACACCCTGACCCTGCGCGCGCCCGTCCACGCCTCGCCGGAGGCCGTAGCCCACCTGGCCGCCTCCCCGGCAGACAGCCTGACCGTCACCCTGATCGCCCCCGACCAGGACAGCCTCGACACCCTGTCCCGCGCCAGGCGCGACGCCCTGGACCTCGGGGTGAGCGAGTGGACCCAGCAGCTCTGTCCGCCGTTCGAGGCGTTCTCGGGTTCAAACCTCGCGATCCGCGGCACGAACGACCTGCGGCGGTCCCGGCGCCCGACCTGCGTGGACGAGGCCATGACCCGCTTCGAGGGAGAGGCCCTCTACGTGGAGCACTCCGTCCAGGTCGACTTCTCCGCCCTGCAGGCCCGCTCGCTGACCCTCGGCCGGCCCGCGCTGCGGCGGGCGAACCTGAGCACGGTGTACCGCTTCCCGGGAGACCGGCTCGATCTCTCGGCGCTCTCCATCGCCACGCTGTCCGGCTACCAGCCGATCGAGCGCCCGCTCGAGCCGTTGTTCTCCATCGGCCTGTGGGGCGGGTCCCACCTGGACCTGTCCGGGCTCGAGTCCCTGCCCGGCGAGCTGGCCGCGAGCCTGGCAGCATGGCCGGGGGAGACGCTGGACCTCTCGGGACTGCAGACGCTGGACGATGCCGACCTGACACGGCTGAAGAACGCGCGTTCCAAGGTCATCTTCCCGGACCCGATGCCCCCGGTGACCGCCTCCCCCGAGCGCGACCGCCCGCCCGGCAAGGCGCTGTCCGAGCGCCGCGCCGAGGCCCTGCTCCGCCGTGCCCGCGGGGACGTGCTCGTCGTGGACGGAGTCGAGGCCCTCACCCCCGAGGCGGCGCTGCGCCTGGCCACGTTCGGGGGCACGGAGCTCTCCCTCCCCGACCTGCGCTACCTGGACGAGGACGCCGCGTACAACCTGTTCGGCTTCGGCGGGCACACGGTGCGTCTGGACGGCCTGACCCAGCTGCCCCCGCACTTCTGGGAGGCCGTGCACGCGTGGACCTTCCCCAGGGTGCCGGGCCGCCCCGACCCCCGCGCAGAGGTGCACCTCCATCTCCAGGCGCTGACCGAGGTCGACGAGGCGATGTGGGAGGCCGGCCCTGGAGTC
>CALATR010000007.1 GCA_937891875.1 uncultured Pseudomonadota bacterium
CGGGCGCGCAGGGTGAGGCTCGGCAGGTCCCAGCGCCACACCTCGAATCGTCCGTCCTCCTGACGGACGATCCCGCGGAGGCTGGTTCCATCCCGGGTGATCGCCTGCAGCTGTCCGTCGGGCCCGACCCGCCACAGGTGGCGCCAGCCCTCGTCGAGCGCGTCGATGACGAGCAGCTCGCCGTCCTGCACCACACACCAGGCCTCGCCGTCGAAGGTGGTGGCGAAGCCGCCCAGGGCGGCGCGGGCCCAGGGGTGGATGGCGCCGGTGCGCAGGTCGACCTTCGAGATCGCCCGCACGCCGTCGTCGAGGTCCTGCAGCGCGATGAGCCGGTGGCCGTCGTCGCCGACGACGAGGTGGTCGGCGGGCAGGGGGAACTGGCGCAGCAGCCGACCCTGGGGATCGATGAGGCGCACTCCGGCCGCCCCGCAGGCGAGGAGCAGGCGGCCGTCGGGGAGCACTGCGAGGTCCCGGACGGCGAGCTCTCCGGTGTCGGAGGCAGGCCATTGAGTACGAGAGATGCCGGTTGCAGGCCGATCATCCCTCGGTCGATCCCGCTGGAGCGCCCGGGCGCCGGAGCCACCCATGAGCCTGTCGACCAGGCCCCGGTGGAACGCGGCGTCGGTGAGCGGAGGATCGGCGATGAGGGCGCGGGCGAGGCGCCTGCCCAGGCGGCGATCGAGGGCCTGACGCGCCTCGGGGGCGTGGTCGCGGTTGTAGTCGTTGGTGGCGAGCAGGGCGCGGGCGAAGGCCTCGCGGCGGGAGATCCCCGACGGGCCGGTCTCGGCGAGGAGCGCCTGGGCGCGGGGGAGGAGGTCGAGCGCGTCCTGTCGGGTCCAGGCGGCGGCGAGTGCGCGGGCGCCGGTAGGACCGGGATCATCGAGGGCGGCGCGCAGCCAGTCGCGGGCGTGCTCGCGCAGGGCGGGCTCGACCCAGGCCACCTCGAACGCACCCATCAGGTTGCCGGCGGCGGCCCGGGTCTCGGCCCAGAGCCTGCGCAGGGCGATGGCCTCGGGGGCGTCCGGACGGAACAGGGCGATCGCCTGGCCCCAGGCGTCGTGCCGTCGGGCCAGCAGGACCGTGCGGGCGAGGTCCCCTGCGAGCATCCACTGGCGAACGACCACGTGGGGGTCGAGCTCGCGACCCTCGGCCAGCTCGGCGGCCTCGACCAGCAGTCCGTGGACCTCGAGCAGGTGCACCGCCTCTGCGGGACGCAGGAGCAGATCGGCGAGCACGAAGGCGGCCTCGATGATGCGACCGTGCTCCTCGAGGGTGCGTGCCGCCGCCTCGTAGCGCAGGCGCAGGGCGCGCTCGACCTCCATGCCGCCGACCACCATCGCGCTACCCGACGGACCCCGCAGCGACGGTGTCAGGTGCTCTCGGAGGCGGCGGCGCCCCCCTCCGACAGGTCCGCTCGCCGTGCCCCCCAGGGGGATGGCCCGACGGAGCGCGGCCTCCAGATCTCCCCGGTCGAAGGCGGAGAAGATCTCGTCCAGCCACTTCGCGTCCTCCCGCGCCAGGTGACGCAGGCCCACGAGGCGCCGCAGGAAGGAAGCGAGGCGGTGGCGCGCGCGATCGACCCAGGTGGCAGGGCGCGGCGGCGTGGGCACCCGCGGGTCCAGCGGACGCATGGGCGCGCGGGGCCGGAGCCGATTCAGGAGCCCTTCGAAGGCCGACAACAGCGCGACCAGCGGGCGTGCCCAGGTCGGCGGATCCCGGGTCAGGGCAGCGTCCTCCACAAACCTGCCGGAGCCCCCCGCCCGCTGGAAGTGCCCGTCGTCGATGAAGTCGAACTGGGAGAAGTCCACCCGCAGCGAGCGGGCCGGCTGCACGGCGGCGCGCAGGGCGTCCAGCTCGGGACCGAGGCGCTTGCCCTGGACCAGCGCCAGGTCGCCGAGCACGAGCCAGCGGCCGGGATCGATCCGCTTGCCGGCCTGCAGTCGGACCAGCGTGCCGGCGCGGATGATCCACGCGCTGTCGGGGCGGGCGTCGAGGCGGGCCCACTCCCGACGGTCCAGGGGGGTGCCGAGCAGGACGCCGTCGTCGGGGACCAGGGGCGTGCCCGGGAACGGCGCCGCTAGCGAGCGCAGTCCCTCGAACGTCAGCCACCAGCCGCCGTCCGCCTCGC
>CALATR010000008.1 GCA_937891875.1 uncultured Pseudomonadota bacterium
CCGCCGCCCTCGCAGCGGCCGCCGGTCGCGTGACAGATGAACAAGGACATCCGCTGGAACGTGCCGAGGTCCAGCCAGGGGCCGGCGTCGATCTGCGCCATGTGGCACATGGGGTTGCCGCAGATCTTGCAGCGGGGCCAGTCCTGGGCGCGAATTCCCCGCGGATGACCGCCATAAGCGGCGACTCGCGGATCGCCGCGGCCCGCCTTGACCAGTCGGAAGGAGTGCCAGATCGATGGAGTGGTGCCTGCCATGCTCGCCATCTTGCCACGACCGTACCGATCGCTCAGGAAGGCTCGTACAGCCACGTTCGGACCTTGGTCCCGCCGCTGGAGAACTCAGCGACGCTGCGCGCATCGGGGCGCCACACGCTGCTGGCCCAGCCCTCGTCCGGAACGAGGACCGCCACCCGCCAGCCCGGCCAGCTGGTGCGCAGGTGGTCGCGCCAGCGGGTGTGCAGGACCCGGGCGTGGCTCGGGTCGCCCAGGCGATCTCCCCAGGGCGGGTTCATGACCACGAGCCCGCGCTCGGCGGGAGGCTCGAGGTCGGACAGCTGGACCTGCTCCATGCGGACCCGCGCGTCGACCCGGGCCCGGGCCGCGTTGGTGCGCGCGCGGGCGATGGTGCGCGCGTCCCGATCGGTCGCCAGGATGACCGCGCCCGGATCCGCCGTGCGCGGTGGCTGCTTGCGAGACACGCCCTGCCAGCACGGCCAGCGCTCGCACGCCAGCTCCCGGTGGGCGGCGGGGGCCCGACCCAGGGTCCACAGGGCGGCCTCGACCGCAAACGTGCCCGATCCGGTCATCGGATCCACCAGCGGCTCCCCCGGCCGCCACCCCGACGCCCGCAGGATGGCCACCGCCAGGTTCTCCCGCAGGGGAGCCCGCCCGGGGTCCTTGCGCCATCCTCGGCGATGGAGCAGCTCTCCCGACGCATCGATGCGGATGTCCGCCATGTCGTTCTCGATGCGCACGCCCACCCGCAGGGGCTCGCGCGGGGGCCGCTTGCTGCTCGGCAGCCTGGGACCCTTCAGCGCATCCCCGATGGCCAGCTCGACCTTGGACGAGGTCGTGCTGCGATGCCGGAGCTTGCTCTTCGTGGAGCTGACGTCGATCTGCAGGGGCTGGTGGGGCACCGCGTACAGCTTCCAGGGCAGCTTGCGCAGCCGATCCGCGAGCCCCTGAAGCGACGGGGCCTGCACCCGCGCCAGGCGGATGGTGGCCCGCGATGCGATGCGGCTGTTGTGCTGGACATAGAGCAGGGTGGCCGCGTCCATTCGCGCCTCCACCCCGCCCGTGTCCTTGCGCGCCTCGCGCACGCCCAGCTCCTCGATCTCTTCGAGCAGGACGTCCTCGAGTCCGGGTGCGATCTCCAGTCGGACCGTCCACGGGCCGGGAGGGTTCTTGCGAGCCACGGGGTTCTCCTTGGGGGCCCCCACGCTAACCGCGAGGGAACCTCCGGCGCCGGATCCGTACTGACGGATCGACTCCTACGCAGCTTGCCGGGGTTCAATCGCTGTCTGGTGTGCTACGATCCGGATCGCTGGAGCACAGTACCTTGCCTTCCAACCGTGCATCGGTGGGTTCGGACGGTCGAAAGGACCGACTCGCCGGGAAGACCATCTCCGACCGCTACGTGATCGAGTCGCTGATCGCGCGCGGTGGCATGGCGGCGGTGTACCGGGCGCACCAGGTGAAGCTGAACCGCCGGATCGCGATCAAGATCCTGCGGCCGCCGCCGGACTCGGACGAAAATGCTTCCTTCCATGAGCGTTTTCGCCTGGAAGCCGAGACCCTGGCCCAGCTGAACCACCCGAACATCGTGACCGTGTACGACCACGGTGACTTCGACGATGACCAGGTCTTCCTGGCCATGGAGTTCGTGGACGGCAACCGGCTGACGGATCTGCTGCGCGACGGTCCCATGACCGTGGAGCGGACCCTGCACCTGCTGCTCCAGGTGTGCGAGGCCCTGCGCTACGCCCACCGCCGCGGCGTCGTGCACCGCGATCTCAAGCCTTCGAACCTGCTGATCACGGAGACGGACGACGGGGATGAGCTGGTCAAGGTCGTGGACTTCGGCCTCGTCAAGCTGACCGAGGTGGACGTCACCATCACCAGCAACGGGCTGATCCTGGGCTCGCCGCACTGCATGGCACCCGAACAGGTCCGCGGCCAGACGGTCGACGGCCGCACCGACATCTACGCCATGGGCGTGCTGCTCTTCCGCTGCCTGACCGGGACCTACCCCTTCCACGGCAACAACAGCACCGCGACCATGATCGCCCACCTCAACCAGCCCACCCCCACCTTCTTCTCGGTCTCGCCGGATCTGGAGGTGCCGGACGGGCTCGAGAACGTGGTGCGCCGCTGCCTGGCCAAGAACCCGCGGGATCGCTTCCAGACGATGGAGGAGCTTCAGGAGGCGATCGCCTTCTTCCTCAACGTCTCGCCGGATCAGTACCGCACGGTGTCCCGCTCCCAGGTCACCCTGGAGCGCTTCGTCCCCGAGGCGCGCTCGTCCTCGCCGGCCCGCTGGGCGCTGCTGGGCGGAGGTGCCGTGGTCGCGCTGACCGCCATCCTCTGCGCAGGGGTGGTCGCGGGCTCCTTCCTGGTCCCGACCGGTCCCTCCGGCACGTCCATCCCCATCGAGCCCCTCGACGATCAAGTGCACGCCGGTGCCGCTACCACGTCCGGGCAAGCGGGGGACGACGCGGGCTCCGCGGACGACGTGGAGGCGGGTGGCGAGGACGCGCAAGAGCCGGACACCCGGGTGGCGGCGGACGAGGGGCAGGGCGGCACGGACGAGGGTGGACAAGGCGAAGAGGCGGGCGGCAGCACGAGCGGGGACGAGGGAACGGCCTCGACCGGGACCGCGACGGGTCGTCAGGCTGGCACCCAGAGCGGCGGCCGCGCCGGCAGGACGTCCGGGAGCACGCAGGCGCGCCAGGGATCGACGGGCGGTACCGGCACCGAGACCAAGGCGAGCGGCGGCCAGAACACCGCCGAGCGGAACCCCACATCGGGCACGGGGGGTACGGGGACGGCGGCGAAGACCGACCCGGCGGGCACCGGCGCCGGCACGACGGCGGCCACGGGCAACAAGCAGGCCGACGGGGCCGAGGATACCGACGGCTGGATGGAGTGGGATGACATGCAGTAGGGTCCGGCGTGGACGTGGAGGAATCGTGCGCCACAGTCGGTCCGCGAACCCGTTTGCCGGACTCGAGACCAGGCCTTCCCGGGGGAGGCTGGTCGTCGCCCTCGCGGCCGCCCTCGCGCTGCTCGTCCCCCTCTCGGCCCAGGCCGACCCGCAGGACGACGCGCGCCGCCGCTTCCAGCAGGGTCTCGAGCTCGCGCGCTCGGGGGACATCGACGACGCGCTCGCCCTGTTCCTCGAAGCGGACGCCATCTACGAGCACCCGGCGACCACCTACAACATCGCCTACGCCTACCAACGCAAGGGCGACCTCAACAACGCGCTGATCTGGTACCGCAAGCTCCTGGTGCAGGCGCCGGAGCGTGCCGATCGGGTCAATGCCGTCATCGCCGAGATCGAGCAGGAGATCGCCCAGCGGCAGGCCACGGTCGTCGTGGCGACAGACGGTGGCGGCACCGCGCTCGCCGCGGACGAGATCGCCCGCCTGCGCGCCATCGCCGCCGAGCTGGAGGCCCTCGCGGAGAAGGTCGCCGAGCGCCCGAGCACCGGCGGCGGGACGGGTGAGGGCAGCGGGGGCGAAGGCACCGGTGGGGAAGGCACCGGCCCGTCGATGGGAGACGGGGATGGAGGCGGATTCCAGGACGATGCGTACCAAAGGGTCGTCGTCACCGCGTCCCGCTATGGCCAGGACCCCTTGGACTCGCCCTCCACCGTGTCCGTCCTGACCGAGGAGGACATCCGCCTGTCCGGCGCCACCGACGTGCCCGAGCTCCTGCGTCGGGTCGCCGGCGTCGACGTGATGAGCATGGCGGCGGGCCAGCCGGAGATCTCGATCCGCGGGTTCAACCGCGAGCTCAACAACAAGGTCCTGGTGCTGATCGACGGGCGCACCGTGTACTGGGACTTCATCGGCACGACCCAGTGGGGTGCGCTGCCCATCGTGCTCGAAGAGATCGAGCGCATCGAGGTCATCCGGGGTCCGGGCTCCGCGGTCTACGGCGCCAACGCGGTGACCGGCGTGGTCAACATCATCACCAAGGCCCCCGGCGAGCGGCCCGAGACCCAGGTCCGGGTGGAGGCGGGCGGCCCCGGCTACCTGCGCGGCACCGCGATGACCTCGGGGCGAGCCGGCGAGACTGCCTACCGCTTCTCCGCCGGCTACCGGCAGCACGGCCGCTGGGAGAAGCCCGAGGACGTGGGCGACGGCAGCGCGGTGGTCAGCTTCTTCCCCGACAAGGACCAGGACGTGGGCGCCCGCGCCGTCCGCGCCCACGGCCGCATCGACCGCAAGGTGGGCAGCGAGGGCTTCGTCTCCCTGTCCGGCGGCTACGTCGACGGTCAGGCCGAGATCTACAACATCGGCGCCCTGGGCGACTTCGGCCGCAAGAGCGTCAACACCTACGCCCGGGCCGACGCCTCCTACGGTCCCGTGCACGCCCGGGTCTTCTACAATCGCGTCGTCGGCAGCACCGGCCCCTGGGTCGCGAGCCCGGCCGAGGCCGAGCGGCTCACCGCCAATGACTTCGTCGCCCAGACTGTCGACGCCGAGCTGGAGGCCCTGGGCACGGTCGAGACCGGGGACGTCACCCACCGGATCAACGGCGGCGTCGCCTACCGGCGCAAGGCGATCGACGACTTCAGCTACCTGTTCAGCGATGACATCGACGAGGACCACTTCGCCGCCTTCATCAACGAAGAGGCTTCCTACGGGGACTTTCGCGTGGTCGGCAGCCTCCGTGTCGATCGCCACCCGCTCAAGGCGATCGACCTGACCAAGACCATCTCGCCGCGCCTGGCGGGGATCTGGCGCATCGACGAGGACCGCGCCCTGCGGGTCTCCGGCGGTACGGCGTACCGCGTGCCCACCCTGGTCGAGTCGTACATGCAGACCGCGATCCCGACCGACGTCGATGGCATCTACGTCCGGGACGTGGGGTCCAGGCAGCTCGTGCCCGAGCGGATCCTCACCATCGAGTCCGGCTACCACGACGAGTCGACGCTGTACCACCAGGCCGACGTGACCGTGTACTACAACCGCGTCACCAAGCTGATCGGCCTGTCGGACGTGTCCCCGGTGAACGAGCCGCTGGACGAGGAACAGGCCGGGTTCGTGGCTGGCGAGACCGGATGGATCAACCAGGACGACGTCTACCACGGGGTCGGTCTGGAGGCGGAGGGCGAGGTCTACCCGCTGGACGGCCTGGACATCTTCGCGAACATCACCGTGCAGGCCGTGCTCGTCGAGTCGCCGGGTGCCTCGTCCCTGGGCCAGGACCGCTCGCCCTCGCTGGTGAAGGCCAACCTGGGGGTGCAGTACCGCTCGCCCTACCGGATCGACGTGTCTGGTGCTGCCTACTTCCTGTCGGCGCAGACGTGGACCCTGCGCGAGTTCGACGCGTCGGGCACGGTCGTGCCGGTCGATGATCCCATCCCGGCGCGGCTCATCGCCACCGCGCGGGTCGCCGGGCGGCCGTTCGCCGACGACGACCTCGAGATCTCGCTGGTCGGCTGGAACCTGGCCGGCTTCGCCACCCGCTACCGCGAGCATCCGAAGGGCCAGCGTCTGGCTCCCCGGGTGTTCGGCGCCGTCAGCTACCGCTTCTGAGGGGACCAGCCATGCACCGCCTGCTACCTGCCCTCCTCGTGCTCGCGCTGTCGGCCTGCGACTACGAGGCCCCCGTCGACACCGACGAGCCCTACCTCGCGCCGCCGCGGATCTCGGGGACCGTGCTGGTCGACGGCCTCGAGGC
>CALATR010000009.1 GCA_937891875.1 uncultured Pseudomonadota bacterium
AGGCCCCACGCCGTGTCGTCCAGGGTGAAGCTGCCGCCGGCGGCGCCGCAGGTGATGACCTCGCGCAGCTCGCCCTCGTGCTCGCGTCGGATCTGGACGAACGCTCCGTCCCAGCCCTCCGCTTCCCAGGTCAGGGTCAGCTCCTGGCCGCGCTGCACGCCCTGCACGTCGGCGAAGCGAGCCCCGTCGGCGGCGGCGGTGGAGAACGTGGGCGCGGCGGGGGAGCCGAGGTCGGTGAGCACGCCCGCGTCGACCAGCACGACCCCTTCGCCGACGGACTCCTCGAGGGTGCCGCAGCGCTCGGGGGCGACGAAGGCGTCGGAGTGCCACAGGCCGGGGGTGAGGGCGGTGAGCTGGCCGCTGGCCTGGGGAGAGTCGTAGCGGGGGCGTCCGTCGAGTCCCGGGATGTCGTCGCCGCGGGCCAGGACCTCCTCGGCGAAGAGCTCCACGCCGGTGACGCAGGTGCCGGGGGCGGGCACGGTGATGTCGGGCGCGCCCTCGCTGCGGTGGTGGAGCGTGATGGACAGGGACTCGACGCCCAGCCAGTCCTCCTCGGTCCAGCGGCAGTCCTGCATGATCGCGTCCGCGACCAGGCGCGCGGTGATCGGGGGAGGCGGATCGGTGTCCGTCTCGGTGTCCCCGCCCAGCAGGGTGCAACCGCCAAGCCCTGCCAGGAGGAGTACGCGCGCGCGCATGCTCACCTCCATGGCCCAGGGTAGCGGACGGAGGCGGACCCGGTGTGACCCTTTGCGCTACGGTACGCGCCCTGCGAGGAACCGATGACCCTGCGAACCCTGCCCCTGCTGCTGCTCCTCCTGCCCGGCTGTGTCGGAAAGGGCAAGTACAACGCCCTGGAAGCCGCGCTGACCGAGGCGAAGACCGAGAACGCGGACCTGCGCGGCAGCCTGTCCGGCAAGGATCAGGAGCTGGAGGCGGCGAAGGAGGAGATCGCGCGGCTCGAGGCGCAGCAGCTGGCGCTGAAGGACACCCTCACCCAGGTCCGCAACGAGCTGGCCGAGGTGGACCTGCGCCTGCAGTCCGCGCTCGCCGAGAAGGCGGACCTGGTCAAGACGAAGGCGCGCCTGTCGGCCAGCATCGAGGAGATGACCCAGGCGCTCGATGACCTCGCCAAGCGCAAGGCCGAAGCGGAGCGCCGGGTGGCCGAGTTCCGCGACCTGGTCGCCCGTTTCCAGGAGCTGATCGACGCCGGCAAGCTGGAGGTCAAGATCATCGACGGCCGCATGGTCGTGCAGCTCGCCACCGACGTGCTCTTCGGCAGCGGCTCGGCCAGCCTGTCCGCCGACGGTCGCAAGGCCGTGCGCGAGGTCGCCGACGTGCTCAAGGCCATCCCCGACCGCTCGTTCCAGGTGGAGGGGCACACCGACAACGTCCCCATCTCCAACGACAAGTACAAGTCCAACTGGGAGCTCGCCGCCGGCCGGTCGATCACGGTCGTGAAGGAGATGCTCGACGTGGGCATGCCCGCCACGCGGATCTCCGCCGCCAGCTACGCCGAGTTCGCCCCGGTCGCCCCCAACCGCACCGACGCGGGCAAGGCCCAGAACCGCCGCATCCAGATCGTGCTCGTGCCCGACCTGTCGACCCTGCCGGGCTTCGAGGAGCTCGAGGAGCTGGCGGGCGACGGGGAGTGAGCCGCGGGGCCGCGAAAGAGCGGCGGAAGGGGGAGACCCGCTACGCCCTGGGTGGAGGTGACGATGCGACGCTTCATCCTGGCGGCGCTGCTGGTGGGGTGCACCGGCGGTGCGGACCCCGAGACCAGCGGGACGGACGAGACCGACGACACCGACTGCGGCGCGGACTGCGCGTGCGTGGACGGCGACGGCGACGGGGTCTGCGACGCCGACGACCGGTGCCCGGGGAAGGACGACCGCCTCGACACCGATGACGACGGCACCCCCGACTGCCTGGACCCGTGTCCGGCGGACAACCCCGACGACACCGACGGGGACGGGGTCTGCGACTCGGATGATCCCTGCCCGCTCGACGACCCGGACGACTCCGACGGCGACAACATCTGCGACTCCGACGACACCTGTCCCGGCGGGCCCGACGGGCAGGATGCCGACGGCGATGGGGTGTGCGACTTCCTCGACGTCTGCCCGGGCGGGGACGACACCGTCGACCTCGACGAGAACGGCACCCCGGACGACTGCGACCTGTGCGACGGCGCCAGCGCGCTGGACGGCGACGGGGACGGCCTGCCCGACGACTGCGTCCTGGACGTGCTCCTTGTATGGAAGCACGACTGGACCGCGGACAACATCGAGGCGACCCTGACCGCGCGCGGCTGGCGCGTGACCAAGGTCTTCGAGGACGACCTCGATCCAGCCACCGACTGGTCCGACTACGAGGTCGTCGCCCTCGGCTACCAGGCCGGCGCCGCGCTGCCGCTGTCGCTGACCGAGGCGGTCCAGCTGGGCCAGGTCGGCGTGGTCGTGCACCGTGGCCACGACGCCTCGCCGCTGCCCGGGCTCGGCACCAGCGCGTTCTACAGCGACGTCACCCCGTGCGGCGTCGACCGGAACGACCACTTCATCACCGAGCCCTTCGCCACCGGCGCCCTGACCCTCGACTACACCTACAAGACCTGGCTCTCCGGCGTGCCCTCGGACGCCCGCGTCCTGCTGTCCTGCAGCGGCCCGTCCCTGGTCGCCCACGGCAGCCTGCGGATCGTCGCCACCCCGTACTACGGCCACGACGGCGGCATGCCCTGGAACGCGGACGGCGAGCTGGTCGACAAGCGCAGCTACGCGTGGGCCACGGGGTACGGTGAGCAGTAGGGCGGGGCGCCCTACAGAGCCTCGATCTCCTCATCGAGGTCGTCGCCGACCTCCTCCAGCTCTGCCGCGATGGAGGCGAGCTTGGAGCGCACGGGCTCGGAGCGGGCGGGACCCACGGTGTCGATGGACTGGACCTCGAGGTCCTGCAGGGCGGATCGGGCGACCTGCTCGATGGAGCGCAGACGCTCGGCCAGCGCCTCGCGAGACGTACGCTTCTCCGCGCGCTTTCGGCGCAGGCGCTCCGCATGTTCGGTCAGGGCGCGCTTGAGTCCGTTGCGGTCTCCGCGCCAGACGATCTCGCCGTCTGCGGAACAGCCCCGGTGCAGGCGCAGCTCTCCCTCGAACCAGCCGGACTGGTCCAGGTACAGCTCCGCCTGGGTGTCTCCCTCCTCCTCCCAGCGCAGCTCCACCGGGAGCTTGTAGGCGGCCAGGTACAGCTGGTCCTTCACCGACCCGGCGAGCTTGCGCGCGAGCAGCAGGCGCTCGCGACCCGCGGGACGGTCGGACTTCTCTTCGGCGATGGCGGTGGCTCGGGACACGGGGAGGGGCCCTCGATCAGACGGATGGCCCCTACGTATCCACGCCGGGCCCCCGTGGCGAGGGATCAGCGCCCCGCGTACGGCGGGGACTCGGCCTCGGCGGCGGCCAGTACCTCGGAGAGCAGGTCCACCCGGACCACGTGGCCGACCAGCTCGGACACGCGCATCATGGCGCTCACCACGGCAGTCTGCGGGACCAGGCGTCCGGCCTCGAGGTACAGGCGCTGCTGCAGGGTCTGGGCGTCGTCCGCGTCCATGCTGCCCGCGTGGGTCAGGGTCAGCTCTGCCTGGGCGAGCACCGCGCCCCGGGACAGGTCCACCGCGAACTGCGGCGTCACCGTGCCCCGGAAGGTCGCGGCCATGGTCACGGCGATCTCCTCCAGGGTGTCGCACGCCTGGAAGGCCGCCTTGTGCACGGCGCGCACGTGCAGCACCTCCTCCGGCCGGCGACGCAGCGCGGCGAGGGCCTGGGCGAGCTCTTCGGCGTCGGCCCCGGTGGCGTCCGCGCCCGCCTCCTGGCGCTCCCGCAGGATGGCCTCGAAGTGGTGGCGAGCCGCATTGCGGAGGTTCTTCCTGCCATCATCCAGGCTCATGCTGCTCCACGAGCCCAGCACCCGACCCAGCGCCATGGTCAGCTCGCCGACCTCGCTCCCGCGGACCTGGCCCGCCCAGCGCAACAGGTCCTTGTACCGACCCCGCGACGCGAAGCAGGCAGCGTCGACCAGCCGCTTCTTCTCCTCCTGCTCCAGCGCCCCCCACAGGGCGCGGCGGTGGGTCTTCACGAAGGTCGCCACCTGGGGCCGGGCCAGGCCGGGCAGGTACACATGGCGACTGAAGAGCGAGCGCAGGTTGGCGTCCAGCTCGAACCGCTCCTGGTTCCACTGCCACTCGGTGTCGTGGCCGGCGATGGCGACGGCGAGCAGCCCCTCCGCCGTCAGCACCGTCTTGAGGCGCATCAGCACCTCCTGGGCGGTGTCGAGGCCCACGGTGTGCTCTGCCTGCCGGGTGGTCGGGAGCTTGTCGAGCTCATCCACGAGCACGACGAGGATCACCTGCACGCCGGGCTCACCGCCGACGCGCCGCACGCCGGCCACGAAGCGGCGGGCGCCCTCGACCACGGCGTTCCAGGTGCTGTGGGCGAACGACTCCACCCGCCCGGTCGCGCCCTGGCCGAGGGCCCGACCGAGATCGACCAGCTCGTCCTCCGCGTCTTCGACCGTGAGCTGCTGGGCCACGACCTCCAGCGAGCGCGCGAACTCCAGCTCCTGGGTGGCGGTGACCTCGAGCTTGGTCAGCAGGTCCGACGACAGGCCCACCTGCTCCGACAGCGTCGACGACAGCGACTCCTTCACCTCACCCAGCGAGCGCACCCAGGCGGTGCGGGCGCGGCGCATCAGATGGGGATCGAGGTCGCCGACCTGGTGGGCGGCCAGGGCGAGGTAGGTCCGCCGGATGAGGCGACGAAGCAGCGATTCCGGCGAGATGGCCGTGGGCACGTCCAGGCGCACCGGCACGTACAGCCGCCGCTGGGACGGACCGTGCTGCAGGGTGCCGTCGGACGCGCGGCGAAGGGTGGACAGCGCCTCGGGCAGGGACTCGTACGGACCCAGCCGCAGCCCGTGACGCGCGGCGACGGCCACGTCGTACAACACCTTGCGGACCAGCGTGGTCTTGCCGACGCCGCGCAGTCCGGTGACCAGCGCAGCACCTCCGGGCAGGGCGCCGTCCGTGCGCTGGGACCAGGCCTGCAGCGGCGAGCCGGCGAGGGGAGACACGTCGCTGTGCGCACCGCGAGGGGGCGGGCGCAGGCCGTCCACCGGCGCCCCCTGCAGCCACAGCCGGAGCAGCGCCTCCTCCCACAGGCGGGGGGTGAACCCGCGGTAGGGGTAGCTCTGCAGCAGCTCGTCCGACCACTTGCGGCGCGGCACGACCGCCGGCCACAGCAGCGGCTCGTGGACCTCGGGGACCACGAGCAGCGGGTCGAGCTCGAACGGGTGGGACATCGAACCTCCGAGACACACGATACCGCCCGGGGAGGCCAGGAAGTGTCCGCTTGCGACCGATGCTGTCCGGGAGGGGATCGTCGTCCGTTGCGGACGCCGCTCGGGTCCAGGGTGACCGTTCGGAGCGCGACCGGTGTTCGAGTGGTCGCGTCGGGGCCGCGCTGGCCGCAGACGCGGAGGACCCCGAGATGAACCGTTCGACCTTGATTTCTTCCATCGCCCTGCTGGGCATCGCCTGTACCTCGGGACCCGACCCGGACACGGGCCTGGACCCCGATGACTGCGTCGACACCGACACCGACACCGACACCGACTCGGACACCGACACCGACACCGACACCGACCCGGAGGGCCGCGCGGGATGGTGGGACCTCGGCATGACCGACTACGTCCTGAACGAGGTCGCGCTGTACTACCTCGGCCAGTCCTGGATGGGGGCGACCGACGTCGCCGAGGTCCTCGAGACCCTGAGCCGCGTGGACGAGTCCGACCCCTACGGCTGGAGCCACGCGTTCCAGGACACCGCCGAGCGCCTCGAGGCGGTCGCCCGGACCAGCGAGGAGGCCGGCCACCCGTTCTCCGCGGCCATGGCCTACCAGCGGGCGTCGACCTACTACCGGGCGTCCCTGCACCGCCATCCCGATCCGTTCGCCGACGACGTCCCGATCCTCGCCCAGGCCGCGGTCGACGCCCACGAGCGCTACCTGGCCCTGTCCGGCTCCCCGTGCCGACCGGTCGCCATCCCCTACGAGGACACGACCCTGCCCGGCTACTGGTGCACGCCGCCGGGCGCGACTTCACCAGCTCCGACCCTGATCTTCCACGAGGGCAAGGACGGCTGGGCCGAGGACGGCAAGTTCGTCGTCGATGCCGGGATCGCCCGTGGCTACAACGTGCTCACCTTCGACGGCCCGGGCATCGGCAAGACCATCCGTCGCCAGGGCCTGCCCTTCCGGCCGGACTGGGAGGCGGTCATCACGCCGGTCGTCGACTTCCTGCAGGATCAGCCCGAGGTCGACGACGATCGCATCGGACTCGTCGCCGTGAGCCTGGGCGGCTACCTCGCGCCCCGTGCCGCCGCCTACGAGCCCCGCCTGGCCGTGCTCGTCGCCAATCCCGGCGTCAACGACTGGGGGGCCGCCAACCTGGCCGAGCTCGGCTACATCGACCCCCGCCTGCCGGACCTCTACGCGACCGACAAGGCCGCCTTCGACGCCGCGATCTACGAGCTCATGGAGGTGAGCGACTTCATCCGCTGGGGCGTGACCGACTCGATGTGGCACTACGGGGCCGACTCGCCGTCCGGGTTCCTCGACGCGGTGCAGGAGTACAAGCTGGGCGATGACGTGAAGAAGATCAAGGCTCGCACCCTGATCATGGACGCGGACGCCGAGACCCGGGGCCAGGCGCTCGAGCTGTTCGAGGACCTGGAGACGGAGAAGGCCTACATCAAGTTCAGCGAGGAAGAAGCGGCACAGTTCCACGTCCAGCCCGGCGCGACCGCGATCCTCACCCACCGGCTGTTCGACTGGCTCGACGACAACCTGTGAGGTGCCGGGGTCCTCCGACCCACGGACCATTCTCTTCACCACCGATGAGAATCCGGCTGGCCGGCAGTCATGGTTCGTGAGAGACTCGCCGTTCGGACCCCGGAGGACCCCATGAATCGCAACATCTTGATCGGTGCTGGCGTCGTCGTCGGCTTGATCGCCGTGGCCATCGGCGGCGTCGCCGTCGCCGCCAGCATGCAGCCCGACCAGCTGGTCGTGGAGCGCAACATCGACATCGCCGCCCCGCCGGAGGACGTGCACGCCGCGGTCGGCGACTTCAAGACGTTCGCCACCTGGACCCCCTGGGACTTCGACCCGAACATGGTGGTCGAGACCTCGGACCCGTCGACCGGCGTGGGCGCCTGGTACACCTGGAAGGGCAACCAGGACGTGGGCTCCGGTCGCATGGAGCTGTCCAAGGTGGAGCCGCTGCTCCTCGAGGTCGATCTCGAGTTCAAGGAGCCCATGGCCGGCCTCGCCGACGTGACCTACACCCTGACCCCGAACGGCGACACGACCAACCTCTCCTGGAAGATGGAGATGGACCAGGGCTTCGGCGGCAAGGTCGCGGCGCTGTTCATGGACATGGACGGCATGATCGGCGCGGACTTCGAGCGTGGCCTGGGTCGGGTGAAGGCCAAGGTCGAGAGCGGCGAGGTCGGCGCACCGGAGCCGCCGGTGGCCGAGGACGAGGCCGGAGCAGCGGCCGGTGGCTCCGTGGAGAGCGATGCCACGGACGCCACCGACGCCACGGATGACACCGACGCGGGCTAGTGGTACTTCGGGCCGCGCAGCGAGGCCGGAGGACTGCTAGAACGCCGAGATCGTCCCGCAACGCGGGACGACCGAAGGGGCCGTAGCAAGACAAGCCGCGCGAATGACACCGCCATGAGAAACGCCGGAGGCGGATCGATTGGAAGGAGGTGTCCTTCGCGTGGTTTGGCGCCGCGTCCGACGTTGGCAGTGTCGATGAGCACCGCACGACTCCGTTGTTGGCTCTACGGCAGTCGTGGTCAGTCCAGCACCGGGTAGAACAGGACCCGGGTGTGCTCGATGCGCGGGTCGTTCAGGTCGGTCACGCGCAGGCCGTAGTCGGACAGCGTGAAGAGGTTGTCCTCGATGTACACGCTGCGGCGCACGCGGGCGTACCAGTAGTCGTTGCCGCAGACCGAGTGGTCCCAGTCGTACCAGCGCTCGTACAGGCAGTCGCTGTCGCGGACGAGCGGGCGGTGGTCGATCCGGCCGATCTCGCGGAAGCCGCCCTCGGGGGTGGCCTCGAGGCTGATGGCGCCCGAGAAGTACCGATCTTCGCCGCTACGGTCGTAGTAGTAGTCGAACATCGGGACCGTCAGCACGTCGCGGTGGTAGGTGAAGGCGTGGTGGTCCCACAGGGCCTCCGACCAGCCCCAGTCGCTGCCCTCCAGCGTGTGCTTGTAGGCCAGCGTCGGGTTGTCGAGGTCGCTGACGTCGAAGATGTTGAAGGCGAGCCCGGTCAGCTGGCCCTCGTCGGTGCCGTCCATGCCCACCGCGAGCAGGTGGTCGTCGCCCATCGGGTGCAGGTAGGCCGAGTAGCCCGGGATCTTCAGCTCGCCGCGGACCGCCGGCTTGCGCGGGTTCGACAGGTCGATGGCGAAGAGGGGATCGATCTGGCGGAAGGTGACGACGAACGCCGTCTCTCCGAAGAAGCGGCTCGCGTAGATCCGCTCGCCGGGGGCCATGCCGCCCAGCTCGCCGATGATGTCGAGGTTGCCCTTGCCGTTGTCCTCGAGCACGAAGATGTTGTTCGCGCCCTCCTCGCCTTCCTCGGCCCACCAGCCCCACCAGTCCTGGTCGGTGGTCGCGACGCGGAGCTTGCCCTCGTACTCGCTGAAGGCGAACTGATCGTAGGCCCAGCCGCGCACCTCGCCGGACGCGACGTAGGCGGGCTCGCCGCCCTTGCCGAGCTCGAACTTGTGGATGTGGGTCTCGAGCTCGCGGTCCCAGCCGCCCCACCACCACCAGCGGCTGCTCTGGGCGACGTAGACGTTGTCCTTGCTGGCGTACATCTGCCAGCCGTTCGAGAGCAGGCCGGTCGCGTTGATGTCGCCGCTGTCGAGGTCGAGGTTGACCAGCGACATGGCGCCGTGCTGGCCGATGCCCTTGGGACGGTAGAGGTCGCTGCACTCGTGCATCAGCTCGGCCTCGCCGCCGTCGACGGACCAGCTGGGCAGCCACTCGTCGAGCCGCATGGTGTCCGCGATCCGATAAATGTCGCTGCGGATGAGGTTGCGGGCCTCGCGCTTGGCCGCCTCCAGCTTGCGCTGGTAGCTCTCCTCGGTGTCGAAGCGGGTCCACTCGACGTCGGGCAGGGCGTCGTTGTCCCACACCGTGTCCCACGCGGCCTCGGGGATCTCCAGGTAGTGGTTGAGCACGACGTAGACGTCGCCGTCGATCATGCGGGCGTCGGACATCCAGCCCTGCACGTCGACTTCCTTCTTGAGCTTGGGAGCCGACTTGTCGGAGATGTCGAAGATGGCGGCCCGGGTGCCCCAGCGCCAGTCGCGGCCATCGGCCCCGTTGCGCTCGGGGTAGTAGAAGACCACCGCCTTGTCGTCCTTGACGAAGAGGCCGCTGGCCCAGCCGTCGAGCTCCACCGTGGCGAGCTTCTCGCTCTCTTCGATGGGCCAGGACTTCACGATGTGCAGCGCACGGTCCTGGGCGACGTAGAGGTGCTTGCCGTCGGTGGTCTTGATGATGTCGAGCTCGTCGACGCCCTCTTCCTGCACGTTGGTCGTGGTGAAGTCGGACGGGCCGTCGCTGCCGTTGCTGTCGTCGGCGCCGGCCTCGGCGTCCATGTCGACGCTGCGGCCCCAGTAGCCGTAGCGGC
>CALATR010000010.1 GCA_937891875.1 uncultured Pseudomonadota bacterium
CGGGGGCGGCGCTGCCGTGGAGGCGAAGGAGACCTCGACCTGCGGGATCTCGGTGCACGCGGAGCTGGACCCGGGAAGTGCGAGCTTCCAGGCTGACTTCGAAGCGCTGACCAACGCCTGTGACAGCGCGGAGCTCATCGCGGCGGCGGAGCAGGTCGGCGCGCGGGTGACCCTGTCGACCGGCGAGTCCTTCGTGCAGCAGATCGAGGTCTCGTTCGGTCCGATCAAGGTCGTGGGCGCGGACACCTCCGAGCAGAGCGAGAACGTCGTGGTCGGCGAGGACGGCCTCGAGGGCACGACCACCCACGGCGGCTCCGGGCACAGCGACAAGGTGCAGCTCGGCGAGACAGACGTCGCTGGCAGCGAGGAGAAGGACGCGCTCGACGCGACGATCGAAGAAGAGGGGCTCGCGGTCGAGGTCAGCGAGGAGCGGACCAGCACCGGGGTCGACGGCGGAGGGGACGCGCCCAGCGGAGGCGGAGTGCTCGCAGAGGGGCTCCCCAAGCAGCTCTCCGACTGGCTCGTCACCAGCGAGAAGACGCTCGAGACCTACAAGACCACCCCGGCCGAGTTCGATCGGGTCCTGGCGGAGCGGGTCACCGACGCCGCCAACTGGTCGCGGGCGTGCTGGTGGACGGACGCCGTGGAGCCCTGGTACGCCCTGCGGCTGGACCTGAAGGACGCCACCCCGGTCGCGGAGTATGCGCAGGAGTGGCCGAAGCAGGCCCTGTGGCTGGCGCAGGCCCGGGCGTTGGCCAGCTTCATGGCGGCGTCCCACGCCCACGGGTTCGAGTGCTGGGAGAACATGCTGCGGCACTGGGGCGAGACCGGCGAGGGGCTCGCGAACGCGGACAACAACGACGACCTCGGAGCGCGCACCGAGTGGCCGCCCGGAAGCGATGAGGCGTCGAAGGAGTGGCAGGCCCTGCAGACCGCGATCGCCGGGCTGCCCGACGCCCTGGCCAACGACTACGTCGAGACCCGGATCCAGATCGAGGAGGACGCCGAGTTCGCCGATCCGGAGACCTCGACGACCTATCCGGGCGAGGACCGCTGCGGCGAGCTGCTCGGGCGGGTGGACGCCCTGCGCAAGGCCCTGGAGGGGCTCGCCTTCGGCAGCGAGGCCGCCCGCTCGGAGATGCTCGGCCAGGTGGACGACTGGCGGATCGCGGTGAAGGAACGCCTCGTCGAGCACCTCGAGGACGTAGAGATCCTGCTGGAAGAAGCCGGACTCCCGACGAGCGGCCTGGATCCGGACGACAGCGAGGCCGCGCTGGAGCGCGAGGCGGTCGAGACCGCGCTGGCACGGCTCCGCAAGAACAAGGAGACCGAGGAGCGCATGCTGGAGCAGATCGGCGGCTCCAGCCTGCAGCGCGCCGATGCGCTGGGCAAGGAGCTCAAGGACCTGTGGGACGTCTGGTTGGGGCACATCCGCGAGCTCCGCGAGCTGCCCGGCGGGGAGGACGTACAGGTCGAGAAGCCCGATGTGGAGGGCTACATCGACGCGCTCGAGACGGCGACGGGCAAGCCGCTCGGCGGACCGAACAACCCCTCGGAGCAGCACGCCCTGGACGCCCTGCGCCAGCGCTACGGGAGCGTGTGAGCGCCTGCGGGGGGCCTACTCCTCGGACTCGGTCGCCGCGTCGGCCGGCTCCACCGGCTCTGCGTGCGCCGCGATGATCGCCTCCACCTCGGCCTGGGCGGCGGGCAGTCCCTGGGCGCGGAGGTTGCGGACGCAGTCCTCACCGATGCCAGCCGCGTCCTCGAGCGCGTCCCACTGGCCCAGGGACGTCTTGCAGGCCTCGACCAGCACGGGCTTGATGCGGCCGACCGGGCGCAGGTCGTGCAGGTGGTCGAGCAGGTAGCGGGTGTCGACCTCGGCGGTCTGGCCGAGCGACGCCCCCGCGCGGATCCGATGCTGGCGGAACTCGACGAGATCGGGATCCAGGCGCAGGATCTCGGTCGAGCAGGCGACGATCTGCTCCGCGTTGCCGTCCAGATCGTCGACCATCAGCCGCTCGACCGACAGGCGCGCCCCGTTGCTGACGTCGTCCCAGGGCTCGGTGACCAGGCGCTTGGGGGCCGACTGGATCGCGTCCACGCCGATCCGCAGCGCGCGCGCAGGCTGCTCCAGCTCGCCCTTCGACGCCAGATCCTCGATGCAGGCGCCCAGCGCGTCGATCGCCTTGAGCCGCTTCGTCTCGGTGCCCTTGTCGGCAAACGCACCCTCCGCCGCGTCCACCGCGAGCGCGCACTGCTGCTTCTTGCGGTGCTTGATGATGGCACCCCAGGGGCTGCCCGCCTCGGCGGCGGGGGCCTGTGGGAGCACGAGTGCGGTGAGGCCAACGAGGGCCACGACGGCGATGGAGAGAGACCCGCGGTAGTACTTCATGCCTCGACGCTAGCACGTGCGAAGGAGCGATCCGCGTCACCGGATGTGAGGTCCGCCCCGGGGGACGCAGACGGCGCGCACATGCCGCTCCGGGTGCGCTAGCTTGCCGGTGAACCCTGCCGTTCGGAGGCGCTCATTCATCGCATGGTCCGCGCTGCGCACGTCGTCCGCGCCATGGCGATGCCACGCCCCCTCGCCCACGTCGAGGCCGCGGTGAGCGTGCCCGATGCCCCCGGCGTAGCCTACCTCTTCGACCCGCCCCGCCGCGCCCCCGAGGGTGCGGTCGTCATCGTGCCGGGCCTCGCGGTCCGCGCCCACGACGATCCCCGCCTGCACACCCTCGCCCGGGCCTTCGCCGCCGGCGGGCTCCGCGGCATCGTGCTGGAGGTGCCGGACATGGGCAAGCTGCGGATCCGCCCCGAGACCGAGGTCGATCTCGCGGCCCGCCTGGCCGCACTGGTCGACGAGGGCCTCGTGCCCCACGGTCGCCTCGGGGTGCTCGGCCCCAGCTTCTCCGGCTCCCTCGCCCTGCGCGCCGCTGCCCAGCCTGTCGCCGCCGAGCTGGTGAAGAGCGCCATCACCGTCGGTTCCTTCGCCGACGCCGCCCGCACCGTGCGCTTCCTCTTCGAGGACGAGGGCGCCGATCCGTACGGTCGCATGGTCCTCATGCACAACTTCCTGCCCCGGGTCGCGCCCACGTCGGATGCGATGATGCAGGCGTTGAAGCTGGCGATCCTCGACACCGCCCTCCCCGCGGAGGAGGCCCGGCTGCCCGCCGCCCTCGCCGCCCTGCCCGAGCCCGAGCGCATCGCCCTGACCGGCCTGCTCCAGGACCCGGACGTCTGGCGCGCGACCGGCCAGCGCATGCTCGAGGAGGGAGGCCCGTGGTTCGAGGCCATGTCGGTCGACCCCATCGTCGACCGCCTGCGCTGCGCCGTCTTCGTCATGCACGGCGCCCACGACGCCATCGTGCCCCCCGACGAGTCCCACCACCTGCACCGCTCGCTGGTGGAGGCTGGCCGCCCGGCGCACCTGCTCATCACGCCGCTGCTCGACCATGCCTCCGTGCAGATCGGTGTCGACGTGGTCCAGCAGGGCTGGCGCATGCTGCGCGGGTTCGCCTTCTTCATCGGGGGGTTGGGGTTGTAGGCCCGATCCCGGCGTCGACCTCCCACGGCCGCGCCACCCACGGTATCGTCGGGCCGGGGAGGCCCTGCTGGACGGCACTCGGTACCAGATCCGCTGGAAGGAGCGGCGCCTGACGGACCCGCTGGACGAGGTCCGCGACGCGATCCGCCTGGAGCGACGGTTCAGCCGGCGGGCGACCGACGTGATGGTGCTCGACGCGCGTCGCCTCCCCGGCGAGC
>CALATR010000011.1 GCA_937891875.1 uncultured Pseudomonadota bacterium
CGCGGATCGCGGTGACGGGCGGCAGCGCCCAGGCCGGTCTGGGCCTCGGCGACGACGCGGTCGAGCTGCCGGGCCGCCTGCTGCGGGAGAAGGCCCCGGTGCCGAAGGCCTTCGCCGTGGACGTGCGCCTGGACCTGTGGGCGTCGAGCCAGCACGAGCTCGGCCAGCTGGTGGAGCGGCTCCTCCGCGTCCTGCCGACCCGGGGCCACCTGGTGCTGCGCCCGGCGCTGCTCGCCAACGACGTGGGCGTGGACGCGACCAGCATCCGCCTGCTCGCGGTCGGCGAGCCCACCCTGCCCATCTCGATGCTGCACCTCGAGGCCCCCGACGGCCTGTCGGACCGGGTCCGCGGTACGGCGGTCGACAGCACGGCGGGGGTCACGGTCGAGGTCGACCACCTCGCCATCTCCGGCACCGGCACCCTGTCCCGCACCTTGTGGGAGGCCCCGCTGGTGCCCGACCCACGCCGTCCGGTGCAGTTCAACCCGACCGGGCATGCCGTCGCCATCGGGGTCACCTTCGACGGTCCCTCGAACAACGACCAGGGCCGCCTCGCATCGCTCGTGCACGACGGTCGCGACGCGCTGGTGCTCGACGCCGAGGTCGTCAAGGAGGGCCCGGACACGTTCCTGGAGCTGACCGCCGAGGCCGAGCTGGAGCGCGGCGGCAGCTGGAGCCGGGCCACGACCGTGCGCCGGCTGCCCATCGCCACCGCCGAGGCCGGCATCCTGGTGCACGTCTCGGTCGAGGCGCGCACCGGGCGGGTCTCCATCTGGGTCGACGGCGCAGCCCAGGACCTCGCGGACACGAAGAGCACCCCGGTCGCCCCGACCACCGCCCCCGGCCGACCCGCGGGCGGCGACGACATGGTCTTCACCGTCGGCGACGACACCGGCACGGACCACAGCCTGCGCGTCGACCACGTGCACCTGCTCGCCGAGCCCGTGCCCGCCGTCGATCCCCGCCTGCGCACCGTCGGCCACGGCGCCGCCGCCTTCGCCCCCGGCGACCGCTTCGAGCTGGCGACCACGCCGGACGGACGCCTCCCCGAGAAGGGCGGCGACACCGCCCACGTGCTGGCCGTCGACGACGACACCATCGTCCTCGATCGGCCGCTCACCCGCGACTACGCCCGCGGCGCGTCCATCGCGTTCGCCCGCACCGCCTTCATCCAGCAGCGTCAGCTGAAGCGAAGGGACGACCTCCGCAATCGGCTGTACCGACTCTCGGCGACCTACCGGGTCTCCACGCTGCTCGAAGAGCACGCCACCTCGGTGGCCGGCAGCCTCGTTCTCGACCCCCAGGTCGATCTCGTCCCCCAGCAACCTCCGCGTCCCAGCAACCGGGGCCCGGCCACCCGCGGCGAGGACGGACCGCCCGCCCGTCCCGGCAACGTCTAGGAGCAGATCATGGCAGAGCGACTCCATCCCGGTGTCTACGTCGAGGAGGTCGGCGGCAGCGTCCGTCCCATCCAGGCGGTCAGCACGTCGACCGCCGCCTTCCTCGGCGAGGCGGGCCGCGGCATCCCCGACCGCGCGACCCTGTGCACCACCCTCGCGGACTTCGAGCGCGCCTTCGGCGGCCCCCGCCCCGGTCAGGCCGGCAACCTGGCCCTCGCGGTGCGGAGCTTCTTCGACGCCGGCGGCCAGCGGGTCTACGTCGTGCGCGTGCTGCCGGCCGACTCGACCGCCGGCCAGTCCTCCACCTTGAACGCGCGCTTCTCGGGCGGCGCCTGGCCGGCGCTGAAGTTCTACGCCAACGGCCGCGGCCGGTGGTCCCAGGACCTGCGCATCGATCTGGAGACTGCGACCCACTTCGAGGACGTCGCGTTCCGGGTGGTCGTCCGCAGCGTCGAGGGCGGCTCCAGCACCATCGTCGAGGTGTTCGACGACGTGCGCATGGACCCGACCCACCAGGACTACGTGGTGGACCGGATCAACTCCGAGAGCCAGTACATCGAGGCCGAGGACCTGTACGGCGCCGCCATCGAGGCCTCCGCCTACGCCGAGACCCCGGTGCCGGACTCGGTGCCCGGCCTGTCGACGCCCACCAAGGACGGCACCTACACCATCTACGAGGACGCCGAGCTGGTCTTCGGCCTGCGCGACCCCGGCTCGGGCAAGACCTACAGCAAGCGAGTCAGCTTCGTCGGCGCCAGCGGCGTCAGCTTCAACGCCCAGGGCGTCGCGACCCTGAACCAGGCCGGCCTGCGCGCCGCGCTCAAGGACGCGCTCAAGGACCTCGACTCGATGGGAGCCAAGGTCGACGGCGACTTCCGGGTCCGCAAGGCGGTCGGCACCGACTTCGTCATCGTCGAGCCGCGCATGGCGACCCGGGGCAACATCACCTTCGACCTCGGCGCCGCCAACAAGTGCGATGGCGAGACCCTGACCCTGACGATCGCGGGCACCGCCTACGACATCGTCTGCGACACCGCCTTCAGCAACGCGGCCGCCCTGACGCCGTCCGACATGGCGGCCGGGCTCACCGCGGCCCTGGGCCCGAACAACCGGGTCACGATCGTCGGCGACACCGTCGTGATCGACACCGAGCCCGACACCGCCGGCACGGCGCCGACCGTGGCGAGCGCACCGGACACCAACAAGCTCACCTCCACCGCCGCGGCGGGCGAGGCGGGCAAGTACACCGTCGAGACCCTCGACGGCCTCGAGCTCACCGTGGCCGAGGTGCCGAGCCGGAGCTTCCCGAAGACGCTGCAGCAGCTCGGCTTCCCGGCGATCGCCCAGGGCTACGAGCAGGGCAACCCAGCCAACCCCGAGGTGCGCCCGGCCAACAAGGACAACGTGCGCCTCGAGGGCGGCTCCGATGGCAACGCCGCCATCGCGCCTTCCGACTACTCGGGCACCGAGGAGCCCGCGACCGGCCTGCGCGCCCTGGACCGGGTGCCAGTCAACATCCTCGCCCTGCCCGGACTCAACGACGCCGACTACATCTCGGTGGGCATGGCCTACGCCGACAGTCGGAACGACTGTTTCTTCCTGGCAGATGGCCCGGGCAACTTCGACGGGGACGCGGTCACGCCCGACGCCGCGCGCTCGTTCATCCAGGGCCTGCCGACCCGGAGCGACAACGCCGCGATGTACTACCCGTGGGTGCAGATCCCCGACCCGGCCGGCGTGGGGCGCAACCCCCGCCGCTTCGTCGCCCCGAGCGGACACATGGCCGGCGTCTACGCCCGCACCGACGTCAACCGCGGCGTGTGGAAGGCCCCCGCCGGCCTCGAGGCCACGATCTCGGGCTCGGTCGGCCTGCAGTTCGACGTGCTCGACCGCCAGCAGGACCTGCTCAACCCGGTCAGCCTCAACTGCCTGCGCCTGTTCCCCGGCGCCGGCATCGTCAGCTGGGGCGCCCGCACCCTGTCGTCGGATCCGGAGTGGCGCTACGTGCCCGTCCGCCGCACCGCCCTGTTCCTCAAGGAGTCCCTGCGCCGCGGCCTGCAGTGGGCGGTCTTCGAGCCCAACGACGACGAGCTGTGGGACCGGATCAAGCTCAACATCACGGGCTTCATGCTGGGCCTGTACGACCAGGGCGCGTTCCAGGGCGCGACCCCGGACGAGGCGTTCTCGGTCGCCTGTGACCGCTCGACGAACCCGCAGTACCTCGTGGACCAGGGCATCGTCACCGCCCGGGTCGCCTTCGCGCCGCTCAAGCCGGCCGAGTTCGTGGTCATCCAGGTCAGCCAGAAGACCCTGGTGAGCAGCAATTGACCCAGGCCGCGCCGGCCGTGCGGCGGACTCCGCTGCGCACCTTCGACTTCGGCCTGTCCCTGCAGGCCGGGTTCGCGTACAGCTCCGCGGCGAAGCCCAGCTTCGGCGTGAAGGATCGCTACATCGCCGGCGTGCGCACCATCAGCGGCCTGTCGTTCACGGTCGGCCCCCACGAGCTGTGGGAGGGCGGCAACAACTTCTCCCGTCACGTGAACCCCGAGAAGGTCACCTGGGAGCCGCTGGTCCTGGAGCAGGGCCTCGCGGTGGACGACACCCTCGTGCAGTGGGCCGAGGCCGCCCGCTCCTACGCGCTCACCGGCAAGGTCGACGACACCCGGCCGGTCAAGCGCCACCTCATCATCGACATGTTCAAGCCCCGCACCCCCGATCAGGCGCCGCTGGCCGTGCATCAGCGCTTCGTCGTGATCAACGCCTGGGTGAGCAAGCTGGTCCTGCTGCCGAAGCTCGACGCCATGGCCTCCGAGGTGGCGCTGTCCACCCTGGAGATCGTGCACGAGGGCTGGTTCGCGGACGACCCGAGACCCTGACCTCGCATCCCAAGAATCGCCTTTCAACGCTTTAAACGCCAGGAGCGCACCATGGCCAAGGCCCGCTACACGACCCCCGGCAAGCGCGACCCGTACCGCAACTTCAACTTCCGCATCGTCATGGGCGGCGAGGAGGTCGCGGCCTGCCGCAAGATCTCCGGCCTGACCGCGTCGGTCGAGGTCGTGAAGTTCCGCGCCGGCACCAACAACTCCACGGTCGACGAGATGCTGCCCGGCCGGGTCTCCTACGAGGCGATCACCGTCGAGGCGGGGATCACCGACGACACGGCGTTCAAGACCTGGGCGACCACGCTCATCCGGCACAAGGGCAGCTCCGGCGCGGGCGTCGCCGAGCCCGACTTCCGCCGCGACGTGCAGATCCTCATCTACGACATCGACAACAACCCGAGCCGGCCG
>CALATR010000012.1 GCA_937891875.1 uncultured Pseudomonadota bacterium
CAGGAGCAGAAGGCGGAGGAGACCTTCGATCCGGCGCTGGACAAGCTGACCGCGGTGCCGGAGACGGACGTGGTCGACATCGACAAGACGATCCGGGTCATCCACGAGATCGATCTCGCGCTGGACAACTACCAGGACTTCGAGTCCTACCTGGAGCACGTCGGCCGGCAGGACTACCGCAACGTCGCCCCCGAGATCCTCGAGGCCCGGCGCGATCTGCTGGAGTCGGTCCGCAACCTCTACGCCAAGCAGACCGAGCTGGAGGAGCAGGAGGCGCTCTGGGAGTTCACCAAGGGCATGATGCTGGAGACGCTCTCGGTCGTGGAGGCGGAGGGCGAGTGGGGCACCCTGGGTCCGACGGGCAGCTTCAGCGTCGACCGCGACCACGCCCGCGAGCTGCTGGCCGACTTCCGGGAGAACCAGAAGACCCAGGAGCGCCGCATCCGCGAGCTGGGCGCCGCCCGCGACGACCTCTTCGAGGCCATGCTGCAGTACAGCGAGGTCTACTACGGCTACGTCGAGGACTGGGATCGCCTGTGCGTGCTCCGCGACCGGGCGTACCTGGCCAGCGTCGAGGGGGACTGGGAGACCGTCGAGGCCGCCTCCCGCGAGGCCATCGAGCGCGCCCCCACCGAGCGTGAGGCGCACCTGCTCCTCGCTCGGGCGATCATCGAGCAGGGCAACCCGGAGCGCTACGAGGAGGCCCAGCGCATGCTCGAGGAGCTGGTCGAGGAGCACCCCGGCCAGTCCGCCCCCGCCCTGCTGCTGCTCGGTCGCCTGTCCATGGCCCGCGGCGACTCCCAGGCGGCGAAGCTCTCTTTTCAGCAGGCCGCGGCGTACTACCCGAAGCAGGCCGCCGAGCTGACCGACATGCTCGACCCCTACCGCATGCGCAACTGGCTGCGGAAGAGCCGGGACGGCACGGTGATCCTGGAGTCCTACCAGGACACCATGCGGGGAGCGGGCGCCTACAGCCCCGAGCTCCAGCTGGCCCGCTCCGCCTTCGAGATCGGGGACTTCGAGGCTGGAAAGCGCCGGGTGCTGGACCACTTCGCCCGCCGCCGCAGCCAGAAGCAGTGGGACTTCGTCCTGTCCGACCTGGCCTATGCCCAGGACCTCATGGGCACCGAGGTCGCGCAGATCTTCCCCGAGGCCGGCTGGCTGACCCTGAAGATCGGTCGACCGGTGTTCACCGAGGGCGTGACCGTGGGCGTCGAGAACCGCACGGACGAGGTGCTGCGCAATGCGACCCTGGTCCTGCTGGTCCAGTTCACCGACATGCACCCCGGCGACTACCTGACGTTTGCCGCCGACACCCAGCCTCAGGTGGCGGCCCACAAGACGACCGACTTCGGCACCATGCAGGTCAACGCGGAGGTGCTGGGCACCCAGCGCGGTCCGGACGACATCGTGCGCCACCGGGCGATCCTGCTGACCGACGAGGCGGTGCTGTGGGTCGACACCGACGAGTACCGGATCGCCGAGGTCGAGAAGGTGGAGAAGGCCCGGAGCCGGTCGCAGCCCGAGCCCGTCGCCAAGGGCGCCTGGTACGACGACATGTCCGTTCGCATGCAGGACATCGCCGGCGAGCTGCCCGCCACCGCGAGCCTCGAGATCGAGCCCACCCTGGGCCGCGACACGGTGGTCATCCAGCTCCCCCGCGAGCTCGCCATCCTGCAGCCGGTCTTCCGCCTCACCTACGGCGGCCAGACCTACACCGCGCGGGAGAACCGGATCGACGAGGACCACATCACCCTGCGCTTCGACGCCGTGGAGGACTTCACCAAGGAGGAGACCGGCGACATGGAGCTCGGGATCCGCACGATCTTCGGCGAGGTCAGCATGACCTACGGGCGCAACGGGGAGATGAGCTACGGCTTCGAGCGGATCGAGCAGTAGGGCGGGGGGAGCTCGCGACCGCTCTGTGACAGTACCCGTCCATCGACGATCACGATCCCCACGACATCGACCTCACCGGCTCGTTGCGACATGTACCAGGAGACGCCACCCATCGGCGGTACAGGTGACTTCACGGGTGCACAACGACTCTGGAGGTCTCCGATGACTCGCACCCTGTCCTTCCTCGCCCTCGCCCTGATCACGTCCGCCTGCGCCGAGCCCATGACCGACGCCGGCGAGGCTCCCGAGGCCGCCGACGCCCTCGACGGCGAGCTGAACCTGGTCACGACCAGCGCCGACGACCGCATGATCCTGTTCGTCGCGAACACGGCCAGCTTCGAGGAGCTGGACGTCGACGCAGCACTGGACGTGCGGGCCGCCCGCAACATCGTCGACGCGCGTCCCTTCGACACCCTCGCCGAGCTCGACGACGTGTCCTACGTCGGCGACAGCGCGCTGGGGAAGCTCCGGGACTACGCCTACGCCAACCCGGTCGACGTCTACGGCATCCAGGAGGGCTCGCTCCTTGCGGAGGCCATCCTCGAGGTCGCCAACACCGCGAGCCAGACCGAGCTCGACGACGACGTGCCCCTCGACAGCCGCGCCGCCGCCAACATCGTGAACGACCGCGCCGCGCAGCCGTTCTACAGCCTCGGCGAGCTCGACGACGTCAGCTACGTCGCCGGCACCGCGATGGCCGCCCTCGCTGACTACGTCGACGCCGACGGCGACGGCATCCCCACCGCCCACGACTGCGACGACAGCGACGCGACCCTGCTCTTCCCCGGCGAGTCCGCCGCCTGCCCGGTCGCCTCCTGCGCCGAGGCCCTCGCCCTGAACCCCGCCGCCGAGGATGGCAGCTACATCCTCGAAGATACCGACGGCACGACCTTTGGCGTCACCTGCGACATGACCACCGACGGCGGCGGCTGGACCCTCGTCACCGGCGAGCTGCTCGACGATCGCGACTGGGTCGCCTTCTCCATCGAGGACGGCCCCGCCAGCATCAACGCGGGCGGCACCTGGACCGAGACCGCCGGCCAGTTCTACCTGCTCCCCGAGAACACCGACTTCGCCGCGGGCAGCTACTCCTGCGACGGCGTCGCCGTGCGCGCCACCGCCACCCTGCCCTTCACCTTCTCCGAGTGGTCCGGCACCTTCGTCGGCGACGAGCTGGACTCCTTCGACCACGCCGACGACTACCTCACCGACACCGCGTGGGGCGAGGCCCGCAACGACTGCGGCGGCCACTTCAAGTTCGGCACCGACCAGGACGACTCCAAGTCCGGCGGCGAGTGGGGCTGGAACTGGGCCCCGCGCACCTGGACCTTCGCCGAGGCCGACGTGAACGAGACCGACGTCATCCGCTGGGAGACCATGGACAGCTACGGCCACGAGGGCGTCCTGGTCCACAGCATCAGCATCAAGGTCCGCTGAGCGGGACCTCGAGGCGGTGGGTGCGCACCGAGCGCGGGTAGTCGCCCAGCTCGTGGTAGCTCGCCGTCTCCGCCGACATCCGGTGGTTGCTCGCCTCGACCACCGCCACCTGCGCGCCCTGGGGGATCACGACCTCCAGGGCGCGTTCCTCCTTGGGGGCCAGCCGGTTGTCCGACTTGCGCCTGGGCTCTGGCCACCACTCCCACACCTGCCCGAACCGGTGCTGCCAGGGCTCGCCGACCGCGTCCCCGGCGCCATCCACAAAGCGCACGTCCAGCTGCACCCAGCGCTCCACGTCGCCGGACGGCAGCATGTGCCCGGCGCCCTCGTTGCGGACCTTCAACGTCAGGATCCCCTCGCCCACCACCGGCTCCAGCGCGAGCCCCGGCCCGGGCGGCGCATCGTCGGGCGGCGCCTGTCCGGCGAACTTCGGGATCCCCGAGCCCTTGAACCAGTGGCGCCGGACCTCACGCACCGGGCCGCCCACCGCGACCGGGCGCTCCACCGCGGGCATGTGGCAGGTGACGCAGGTCTCGCCGTCCTCGTGCTGGGGGCTGGCCCGCCACTCCTTGCCGGTCGTGAACGTACAGACAAAGCCCTTTCCCGGGTAGGTCTGCTCTGCCTGGTGACAGCGCTCGCACAGGGCGGCGGAGCGGTACTGCGGGTCGGTCTGCACCGGGTGGGGCGCCGTCGAGTCGGGCAGGCCGGGGCCGTGGATCTGGCCGTCGCGCACGTGGCACGCGACGCAGGTGATCCCCTGGTCCATCAGCTCCGGGTCGTAGCCCGGGTTGTCGACCAGGATCGGCGCCTCGACATCCCCATCGACCAGGCCGACCGGCCAGACCGGCTGCTGCAGCAGGGTCGGCGTGTGGCAGTTGCGGCAGAGCCAGGTGTTGCCCGACTTCGTGATCTCCTTCTGGAACTGGGGGTCGTTCCAGGCGTGGCGGTGGGTGCTGACCTGCCACTCCTCGTAGATCGCCTGGTGGCAGGACCCGCACACCTCTGCCGAGCGCCCGCCGACCCCCTCGACCGGTCCGAGGCCAGGGACGAGCGCGGTCTCCTCCTGGGGGCGGGTCGCGAAGAAGGCCAGGGTGTCCGCGAGATCCTGCTCGGTCCCATGGCTCTCGCGCATCACCGGCGCGGGCTTCGGCGGCTCGGCTGGGGGCGCGGCAGGCGGGTTCGAGAACCACCCGCACGCGGGCAGCAACAGGGCGAGGATCGAGGTGCGCATGGCGGCTCCGTAGCGCGGATGCCACGGGGCGGGTCGGGGATGCGACGACGCGACGCGCCTACCGCAGCACGCCCCGGGTCAGCACGATCCGCTCCGCGGACGCCGCCCACAAGCGCAGGGCCTCGGTCACGGTGCCGGGCACGGCCAGGGCGCGGCGGGACAAGAGGGCGACCGCCTCCTCGACGTCGTGGGTGCGCAGCCAGTGGGCGAGGCCCTCCCGCTCGAGGCGGAAGCGATCGACCGTGTCCCGGGCGAGGCAGCGGGCGAGGCGCTCCAGCTGGAAGCGCTCCCAGGCGGTGATCCCGTCAGGGGGGACCATGACCTCGAGGTCGCTGGTCACCCACACCGGTGGCGGGGGGAGCGTGGGGGCGCCCGACCAGCGGCGACCGTCGGCGGTGGCGGCAAAGACCCCGTCCGCCCTGCGGATCAGCCCGAGCCGCTGGCAGCGCTGCAGGGCCCGGTGCACCATGCGGCCCTCGATGCGCTCCCAGCCGTCCTCGTCGAAGGGGCGGACGGTGCCGTCGAGCAACGGATAGACCGCGTGCCCCTGGCGGAGCCAGCGCGGGAAGATGACCTCGCGGTGCTGCTCGCCGAGGAGCTCGACGAAGATCATCTCGTCGACGGCGCCATCTCCCGCCTGGCGCAGGGCGGCGCGCACGGCCGGCAGCACCACGTGCAGGTCACGGTCGAGCAGGCGGTGCACGAAGCGGTCCGCCGCATCGACGGTATCGCCCGAGAGCGTCCGTTCCAGGCCCAGATCCAGCTGCAGGGTCCGCTCGAGCGGGTCCATGGC
>CALATR010000013.1 GCA_937891875.1 uncultured Pseudomonadota bacterium
CTGGTCCTGTCCATGGCGCCCGGCGACGACGGCGAGTGGGACCTGCTGCGGGCGGACACCCGGTGGTCGCTCCTGCGGCGCCTGACGATCGGGTTTCGGGTCCAGCCCCCCGACGAGACCACCGTCACCGCCGAGCGCATCGTGTTCGACGGCTACATCACCATCGTCGCCCCGACCTTCGGCGAGCAGCGGGTGCCCGAGTCGAAGCTCGAGCTCCGCGGCCTCGATGCCTCCTGCCTGATGCACCTCGAGGCCCGCCACCGCACCTGGCGCGACCAGTCCGACAGCGCCATCGTGCGCCAGCTCTTCGGCGACTACGGCTTTGGCGCGGACGTCGACGAGCAGGGGCCGGTGCGCCACGAGGCGGTCGCCAGCATGCACCAGCGGGGCACCGACGCCGAGTTCATGCGCCAGCTGGCCCGGCGCCACGGCTGGGAGTGCAACGTGCGCCCGGTCGAGGACGCCGAGATCGAGGCCGCACCCCACCCGGGCCGCGGGGTGGTCGGCCACTTCCACCCGCCGCGAGTCGAAGACACCCAGCCCCTGCTGACCCTGGCCCCCGCGGACGCGCCCAGCCTGAAGACCATGAGCGCGCGCTGGGACAGCCACCGCCCGACCCGGATGGAGGCCTGGCACATCGACGCCTTCTCCCGGCGCATGCAGCACCAGAGCTGGCCCAAGGACCCGCCCCGGCCGGTGATCCCGAAGATGGGCCGGTTCTCCCGTCAGGATCTGCTGGACAGCCGCCTGGGCGAGCTGCGCGGGCGCCTGCCGACCTCCAGCAGCTCCGACGGGGAGCCCCGCACGCTGCAGCCCCGCGGGTTCCAGGCGCGCCTGGTGCCCCACGACAACACCGAGGTCGACCAGCTGGCCTGGGCCGATCACCTGCAGAGCGACTGGCTCGCCGAGGCCGAGGCCACGGTCCAGGGCCTGCGCTACGACGGCATCGTGCAGCCCGGCAAGTCCGTGCCCATCGCCGGCGGCGGCGAGCTGGTCGACGGCGACTGGTACGTGCGCAGCGCCAGGCATCGCTGGGAGGCCGGCCAGGCGACCCAGGCCTACGAGATCGACCTGCACCTGGTGCGCAACGCGCTCGGCGAGGTGGAAGATGGCTAGGAACCTCCACTTCCCCTTCCAGATCGGCAGCCTGGGCCTGCCCCGCACCGTCGACACGGCGGCCACGATCCGCCAGCAGATCGAGCAGGTCCTGTTCACCATCCCCGGCGAGCGGGTCGGGCGCCCCGGCTTCGGCGTGGGCGTGCAGCGCCTGGTCTTCCAGGGCGCCACGCCCGAGCTCGCGGCTGCGGTCGAGCACCGCATCCAGCAGAACCTGCGCAAGCACCTGCCGACCATCCGCATCGACGCCGCAAGGGTCCGGGTCGTCGACGTCACCCTGCACATCGACATCCTCTACACCCTGCCCGACACCGGGCAGGAGCTGGCCGCGCGCTTCCGGGCGCCGCTGCAGGGTGCCCCGTGATCCGCCACGTGCTCCCAGGAGTCGATCTCGACGCCGAGCTGGCCGCCCTGCAGGCCGCACTCGTGGCGGAGGCGTCCGAGATCTGGGTCGTGCCCGCCGGCAGCGTCAGCGCCCAGGTGCTCGGCCGGGCGGACGCGGAGCTGGTGCTGGAGGGTGCGGACGACGGGGTGGTGACGGTCACGGGCGGCGCGCTTCAGGTGACCGGCGTGGTCGCAGGTGCCGTCGACCTCGTGCTGGACGGGCCCCTCGAGCTGACCGGCGACACGGTGCGCCTGGAGCGGGTGCAGGTCCAGGCCAGCCTCGCCGGCAGCGGGATCGCCATCGACGCGACCGGCGATCACGTCGAGCTGGTCGAGGTCACCGCGGAGGCTACGGCCAGCGGGGCCGCCATGGGCATCCGGGTCCGCGCCGCTACCCTGCGGGTCGACGGACTGGTCGCCAGCGCGGACGGCGACGGGGCTCGGGGCGCAGACCTCGCCGCGACCACCGAGGCCGTGCTCACCGAGGTGGACGCCAGCGCATCCGGTGGCGCTGCCGAGGCGGTCGGCCTGCGCGCCCAGAGCGCCGAGCTGGAGCTGGTCCAGGTGCGCGTCACCGACGTCGACGGGGCGACCGCGGTCGGGATCGAGCTGATGGCGACGGGCACGATCCTGGCGTTGGACCTTCTCTCTCGTCGGGTGCTGGGCGCCGACGCCGGCCTCGGGCTGGTCGCGCTCGCGGGCGGCGATCTGGACCTGCGCGGACTCACCGTGTCCCGGGTCGAAGGTGCCGCCGCCCACGGCCTCATCGCCAGCGGTGCCGGGGCGATCGCCGTCAGCTCGGGCCGGGTGGAGCGGGTGCGGGCGGGGGGCGCCGCCGCGTCGGGGGTGCGGGTGCTGCCCGCCGATCCCCTCGCCGCCGTGCGCGTCGCCGACCTGCACATCGAGGCCGTGGGTGCGGTGTCCCCGAGGGCCGTCGCCCGCCCCCCCGAGGCGTGGACCGCCTGGGCCCAGGCCGAGATCACCACTCTCTCCGCCGGCGTGCCGGGCTCGCTCGGCCGACCCGCCCTGCCTGCCGGCGAGGCTGCGTCCGACTGCGCCGGCCTGCACGTGCACGCCGAGGCCACCCTCCCGGCGGTCCGCGCGGCCGGAGAGGTGCCTGCGGTGCTGGTCGAGGATCTGGTCGTCTACCGGGTCGGCGGCACGGCGCTGCAGGTCTCGGCCGGCTTCCGCCCCCTCGCCCTGTCCCGGGTGGCCTTGTGGGCGAGCGCCCGGGCGGGCTGGGTCGACTCGGAGGCCGCCGATCTGGAGGCGATCACCGCCCACGCCCACCTGCTGCCCCTGCACCTCGGACCGGGCGTCTACGACCTCGTCGGACTGCTGCTCACCGGCTGCCCCGGCGAGTCGACCCCCACCCGCCACGCCGACGCCGAGTACGACGACCTCGTCAACAACTGGTCCGACACCGACCGGGACGCCTTCCGCCCCCTCGACGCCCTGCCCTACCGGGTCGCCGGGCCCGCCGTGCCCGGGAGCGCCGCCGACGGCGACATCCCCCCCCAGGCCTTCGTCGACCTGCGCCTGCGACCCGCGCTGTCCCCGGCAGACCCCGCCCCCGGCGCCTTCCCGGTGCTGATCGACGATCGCTGCGTGCTGCACGATCCCCGTCCCGACAGCATCGACCCGCTGCCTGCCCCCGAGCCCCGCGGCCCGGACGTCGACTACCTGACCCGGGACGAGGAGGGCTTCTTCGCGCTCATGCGCGAGCGGGCGGTGGTCTCCATGCCGTCCTGGACCGACGGCTCCCCGGCGGACTTCACCTGGATGCTCTTCGAGGCCCTCGCCCACCGCCTCGACCAGCTGGCCTACGGACAGGAGCGCGCCGTCGCCGAGGGCTTCCTCGCGACCGCCCGCCTGCGCGGCAGCATCGAGGACCACGTCCGGCCCCTCGACTACGTCGCCGATCCCGGCCTCTCGGCGACCACCCTGCTGTGGATCTCCATCGATCTCGACGCGTTGGACGACGTCATCGACGAGCTGGGCGAGGTCGACGGCGCCGATGCGATCGCCCTGCGCGCCACGCTCGCCTCCCCCTATGAGCTGCCCCGCGAGATCCTGGTCACGACGCCCGATCCCAGCGATCGCGCGGTGCTGTTCGAGACCGAGGAGGCGCTGCTCTGGTCCGCCGAGCTCGACGCCGTGCCGCTCTTCGAGGACTGCGCCGCTGGCGCGACCTCCGCGGTGCTGGAGGGCCACCGGGAGACCCTCGAGGTCGGCCGCTGGCTGGTGCTCTCCCGGGGCCCGTCCTTGCCCGGGCACGCCGTGCGCGTCACCAGCGTCGTGCTCGAGGCCGACCGCACCACCATCACCTGGGACCCTCGCCGCCCGACGACCGCGTCGTATCCGGCAGACGGCGACGACGAGCGCGACCTGCCCCCCACCGTCGTGCTCGGCAACGTCGTGCCCGCCCACCACGGCGTCACCCTGCGCCCCGGCGCCCCCCGCCCCCTGACCCGGGCCTGGGAGGAGGCGCTGATCTTCGACGTCGAGCCCGCCACCACCGAGGCCACCCTGCCCCCCCGTCCGGTCTCCGTGCGGACCAGCGGCTACCCCCTGCCCGGCGCCCACCGCACCGGCGTGCCGATGATCGAGGTCGCGGTGGACGGCGAGCGCTGGACCCGGGTCGACGACCTCGCGCTGTCCGGCCTCGGCGACGAGCACTACGCCCTGCGGACCGCGCCCGGGGGCCTGCCCGCCATCCGCTTCGGCCGCCACGGCAACGGCTCCGACCTGTCCGACACCGTGCCCACCCAGCTGACGGTCGAGGCCACCGTCGGCCTCGGCGAGCGCGGCAACGTCGGCGCCAACACCCTGGTCCGCCTGATGCGCTTCGGCACCGACCGGGACGTGGCCGAGGAGCTGTGGGCCCTCGGTCCCGAGCCGGCGGTCGATGCCACCACCTGGCACGATCGCAAGCAGCACCGCGACGACCTGATCGCGCGGGTCTTCCGGGTCACGAACCCCCTGCCCGCGGTCGGCGGACGCGACCCCGAGGACGCCGAGCGCATCCGCTACCGGGCGCCGCTCCTGGTGCGCCGGGCGATCAGCGCCGTCACCCTGTCCGACCTCGAGGATCGCCTCGCCGACCTCCCCGAGGTGCTCGGCGCCCGCGCGCGTGACCTGCAGACCGGGCTGCGCGATCTCGTCCGGGTGACCGTGCTCCTGCGCGACCTCGACACCCTGCCCGAGGCCGAGGTCCTGCGCCGCTGGGCGGTCGTGCGCCAGACCGTCGAGCGGGTGCGCCTGGTCGGGCTGGACGTTGAGATCGTCCCTCCCACCTGGGTTCCCCTTGATCTGGACCTCTCGGTGGACGCGGCGGACTGGGCGGACGCCGACGCGGTCCGCCGGGGCGTGGAGTCGGCCATCGCCGGCAACGGCGGCCTGCTCGATCCCGACCGCGTGGGCCTCGGCGGCGACATCCACCTGGCCCATGTGCTCCAGGCGGCCCAGGGCGTCGAGGGCGTGGCCGCCGCACGGGTCCTGCGCATGCGCCGCCTCGAGATCGACGCCATCGAGTACAAGGACAGCGGCACCCTGCCCATCGGCGCCCACGAGGTCGCGACCGCGGGCGGAGACTGGCTGCCGTCCGACACCCGCGCCGCCTTCACGGTCACCGTGTGCGGAGGTCGCGCATGAGCCGCCGTCCCACCGTGCACGATGCCCGCAGCCACGCCAGCCTGCTGTCCCGCCTGGGCACTCACGCCCGGCTGGCCTTCCCCGACCACGCGGTGCCGCACCCGAGCCGGCCGCCGGGCTGGGACCCGACGCTGGACAGCCGCACCACGCCCGGCGACCTCGGGCGCGGCGTGCTGGACGTGGCCGCCCTGGCCCTGCACGTCCTGTGGACCTACCAGCAGGCCTGGAGCGACGAGGGCTTCCTGGCGCTGGCGCGGCTGCAGACCTCGGTGGACAAGCTGCTCGCGCAGATCGCGTACCAGCCGGCGCCGGCCCTGTCCTCGGAGGGCCTGCAGCACTTCTCGGTGGTCGGGGGCGAGACCGGCCTGCTGCCCGCCGGCTTCGGGGTGCGCGCGCCGTCGGTCGCGGGGCGGCCGGAGGTCACCTTCGAGACCCTGGCCCCTCTGCGCCTGTCCTGGCGCATGAACGGGGTGAAGGCGTACCGGCCGGCGGAGACGGTCGCCGGGGACGGCAGCGGCGACGGGACTGGCGATGGCACCGGGACCGGCGACGGCACCGGGAGCGGATCCGGCGATGACACAGGTTCGAGCGCGCTTCCGTCCGAGGTGCCGACCGTGCCGATCCTCGACGGCAGCATCGGCGACCAGCTCGCCCAGCGCCTGCAGGCGGGCCAGGGCGACCTCCTCGCGGCCCGGCGGATCCAGCGCGCTCGCGCCCGCGCCCACCAGCTGCGCAGCCTGATCGAGTCGCTCAAGGAGCAGGGCGGCGCTGGCTGTGAAGACGCCCTGTTCGGCCTGTGCGAGGAGCTGTGCGCGGCCCAGGCCATCGCCGCGGACGCCGTGCCGGTCGGTCCGCCCACCGCCAGCCAGAAGATCGCGGCGGAGCGCCTCTCCCAGCTGGCGAAGAAGCAGCCTGGCGCCCTCGCCGACCTCGAGCAGGCCCTCGCTCGGTGCGCGTGCGAGACGGCGGCCGAGCACCGGGCTCGGGTCGAGGCCATGGCCCGGTTCCTCGATGCCTTCGTCGCGGGCATGCTCCAGCAGGCGCGGGATCAGGTGGTGCTGCTCCGCGGTCCCGACGCCCTCGCCACCCTGGACCGCCGCCTGCGCGGTCGGGGAGCGGCCCGCCTGGGCACCGCGGCGCCAGGCACGGACACCCTGTTCCTGGTCGCGACGAAGGACGGGGCGCTGCAGCCGGGCACGTACCCCGAGGTGCGCGTCGGTGACTGGTTCATCCTGGAGGAGAGCCGCACCCGGACCGACGCCGAGGGGCGTCCGCGCACCCACGCGGTGCCGACCGAGGCCATCCAGGTGCTCGAGGTCGACCAGGCCGTCGCCCCCGGGGTGAGCTCTCCCCTCACCCGCATCGTGTTCCGCCCGCCCCTGACCCGGCGCTACCGGCTCGATGACGTCGTCCTGCTCGGCAATGTCGTGCCCATCAGTGCCGGCCGCACCGTGACCGAGCCGGTGCGCCTGTCCCGAGACTCCCGCACCACCGTGCTCGGTGAGGGGCCGCTCACCTGGCTCGCCGACGCCCGCGCCGCCAGCGGCCGCCGCGCCCAGGTCACCGTCCAGACCGGGGATCGCGCCTGGAGCCTGGTCGACGACCTGCTCGACGCGGGCCCGGACGAGCGGGTCTTCGC
>CALATR010000014.1 GCA_937891875.1 uncultured Pseudomonadota bacterium
GAGGCCGACGAAGCCGAGGAAGAAGCTCCCGAACCCGCTGACGAGGGGTCCCCGTGAAGGTGCTCGTCATCGCCCAGCGGGAGCTCGGCGCGCTGCTCGGCAGCGTGGTCGGCTGGCTCGTCATCACCGCGTTCGTGCTGATCTCGGGGGTGGTCTCGGCCTTCGGCGTGGTCGGCTACGCCATGAACAGCGAGCAGATCATCGAGTCCGCCTTCATGGGCGCGCCGGTGATGACCTTCGCCGACACCCTGCTGTGGCCGGTGTCCCAGATCCAGGCGACCTTCCTGATGTTCTTCGTCCCGGGCGTCACCATGCGCCTGTTCAGCGAGGAGCTCCGCCAGCGCACCCTGGAGCTGCTGCTCACCTCGCCGCTGTCCCTGTGGGAGCTCGTCGCCGGCAAGTTCCTCGGCACCATGGGCTTCGTCACCCTGCTGCTCCTGCTCGCCAGCTGGCACCTGCCCATGCTGGCCCTGTGGTCCGACGTCGACTGGATGCTGCTGCTCGCCAACTTCGCGAGCCTGTGGCTGGTCACGGCCTGCGTCGTCGTGCTGGGCATGTTCTTCAGCGCGTCCACGCCGCATCAGGTGCTCGCGCTGGTGCTCACCGAGGGCACGACCATCGGCCTGTTGCTCCTCGCCTCCTTCGAGCAGGAGGACCCCACCGGCATCCTCGGGTCGCTGTCCCTCATCAACCGCATGGAGGACCTCACCCACGGCCTGCTCCGCTTCTCGGATCTGGCGTTCTTCCTGGTCTTCATCGTGGTCGGCGTCCTCGCCACCCAGCAGCGCATCGCGCTCCGGCGGTGGTCATGAGCGCGCTCCGCCACTCCTGGATCCTCGGCGTCGTCGGCGTCCTGGGCGTCGTCGCGTTCGGCTCGCTGTGGTTCGTCACCGGGCAGGTCGGCGCGCTGGCCCAGGTCTGCGGCGTGCTGGGCGCGCTCTCGCTGGTCGCCTACGCCTTCCTCGACCGCGACAAGTTCGCCGAGGGTGCAGATCCCCGCGAGGCCCTCGCCTCGGCCAGCGCCGTGCTCGCGGTCGTGCTGGCCGTGCTCCTCGGTGGGCTGCTGGTCTCGCTCGCCGGCACCTACGACCAGACCTGGGACCTCACCCGCTCGGGGCAGAACACCCTGTCCCAGCGCACCCGGGGCGTGCTCGACGGCCTCGACCAGGAGCTGACCATCTACGGCGTCTTCCGCCAGGGCATGGAGGACCGCGAGACGTTCGAGCGCCTGGCCGGCCTGTACGCCCAGCGCTCCCGCCAGGTCACCCTCCAGATGATCGACCCCCTCACCGAGCCGACCAAGGCGGGTGCGCTGGTCAAGAGCACCGGCAACGACGAGCTCGACCGCCTGTCCGAGCAGGGCACGGTCCTGCTGTCGTACGCCGGACGCCGCCGCCGCCTGGAGAGCCGCTTCGACGAGGAAGCCGTCACCAACGCGATCGTCAAGCTGGTCAGCGGGGAGGACCACCGGATCTGCTGGAGCATCGGCCACGACGAGCGCGACCCCGACGACGACCAGAGCAGCTCCGGCTGGGGCGGCACCGTCGTGCGCCTCGAGGACCGCAACGTCGTCGTCACCGAGCAGCGCATCCTCACCGGCGGCGTGCCCCGGGCCTGCGAGGCCCTGCTCATCGTCGGGCCGCGCCGCGACTTCGTGCCCCGCGAGCTGGAGGCGGTCGCTGGCTACGTCGCCGAGGGCGGGCAGGTGCTGGTGGCCCTCGACTCCAAGAGCCCCGAGGGCGCCGAGCTGCCGTACCTGGTCGAAGATCTGGCCCGCTACGGCGTGCAGGTCGGCGACGTCATCCTCGAGAACAGCGCGGACAACGTCACCGAGGGACCCGGCCGCGAGCCGCTGTACGTCTACGGCCCCCAGAACATGGGCCAGCACCCCATCGTCGCCGTGTCGACCGTGGTGACCGCCCGCTGGCCCATCGCCGTGCTCCCCCAGGACGTGCCGGGGATCTCGGTCGAGGCGCTGATGGTGTCCAGCCAGCTCTCCTGGGCCGAGAGCAGCTTCGACTTCGACGCCCAGCAGCTGCCCCAGCCCGACCCCGGCGAGCTGACCGGCCCCGTGCCCTGGGCGGTCATCGCCGAGGTCCGTGACCCGTCGGTGCTCCAGGTCGACCGCGGCGAGGTGCCGACCGATCCCATCGAGCCCGACGGCTACGAGGGCCCGGCGATCATGCGCCAGCCCGAGACCCTGCTCCCCGACGACCTGACCCCGAAGCCCGGCGGCCGGGTCATCGTGATCGGCGACGCCGACATGGGCAGCAACCCGCTCCAGAACCTGTTCGCCACCGGCACGGTCGTGCTCAACGCGGCCACCTGGCTGCTCGACGAGACCGACCAGCTGGGCCAGGACGCCGACGCCAGCGAGTCGCTGCTGCTGAGCGACGCGGGCAAGGCGTTCACCTACCTGCTCGGCCTGATCCTGCTGCCGGGCTTCGCCGGCCTCACCGGCCTGGTGCTGCTGGTTCGGCGGCGTTTCCTGTAGGTTCGAGCGTCACTTCAGCCAGATCGGCCGGGTGAACACGATCTCGGACGTGGCGCGGCTGTACTGGGTCTTGGAGAAGGGAAGGCCAAACTCGGGTCCTTCGATCGACCGCTCGGCGACCACGGTCGCGTCGCCTGCTGCGAGCCAGACCAGGTCGGTGGCCGGCACGATGTACTCCCCGTCGTCCCAGGGCACGACGGCGACCCACCCCCGACCGTCCAGGCTCGACAGATCGCCGTACACGGACAGCAGGTACTCCCCCGTCGTGGGGTCGGCGCTGGTCGGAACCCAGGACACGGGCAGTCCGTCCACCCGGGAATGGGGCCCGTAGCTCGGGCCGGTGAGCACGACGTCACCGTGCACGGTGTGCAGCACGTCCGGGATCTCGGTGGCCGGCATGTCTCCGCTGCCGTCGATGACGAGGTCGAACGTCTCGCCGAAGACGTAGTCCTTCGCCGCCTGCTCGGATGCCCGGTACAGGATCTGCCCGCTGGCCCGGTTCACCTCACGACGGAGGACGATCGACGCGGAGTCCCCCCGCAGCAGCACCGTCTCGCCGGCGTCCACCGACTTGGGGATCGGGCAGTCCTCCTCCCTGCCCCCACCGTCCGGAAGCACCGTGCGCACCGGAATGTCGAACCTGGGAGGCTCGACGCGCGGGGGCGGGACCGCGCCCCCGCAAGCCGGCACCAGCGGGACGAAGAACCCGGCGACCACCTCGGCCTGCTCGCTGAACGTGCCCCGCTCGTCGACCCGGCGGTGCACGTTCCAGCGCAGGTACGGCCGGACGTCGTCCAGCGACGGCGCCACCTCGGTCACGACGACGGCGTCAGGCAGGATCAGCTCCTGCTCCCCGGTCCGGACGACGAGGTCCCTCGGACCGAGCTTTGCAGCGTTCGAGGCAATGAACTGGCCGAACAGCTGGGTCTCGGAGACCACCTGGAACTCCCCGATCCTGACGTCCGGGTTGTGCCCGCCGGCGTCCCACAGCTCGACCTCGGTGCCGTCCTCCCAGCTGGTGCCCTGCCCGTCGATGACGAAGTAGACCAGGGCACCCTGGGGGATCTCCTGGATGTCGAGGGTCATGGTGATGACGTCGGCGTCCACGGTGAAGCCATCGTGGAGCACGAGGTCGCCCAGGAGCACGTCGCGGCGGCCGACCTCGGCGTCGGGAGCGACGGCGATCCGGGCGGTCGCGTGGGTGGGGTCGGACACCACCAGATCGACCACGTCGATGCCCTCGCCGAACACCGGCCAGGAGTCGAAGGTCCAGTCGGTACCGACGCCTTCGAGCTGGACCTCGACGAGCTCGCCGCGGCCCGCACGCGCCGGGTCGACCGTGAACGACTCGGCGATGATCCGCACGGCGCCATGGCTGATCTGGGACCAGTCCCCCGCCGCGACCGACACGTCGCGCAGACCCAGCTCGGCGTCGGGGTCGATCTGCACGGTGGCGAACGCGTGCCAGCGATCCTGGCTCCACAGGTCGAGGACCTCGAGCCCTCCACCGAAGTCCGCCTCCAGATCCTCCGCGTCAAACGGACCATCTGCGGTGATCAGCTCGAACGTGACCTGCTGCCCGCGGCCGACGACGTCGGGGGACACCGCGAGCGCGGTCGGGATGTCGGGCGGCACGGGCTCGGCGACGGACGGCTCGCAGGCGGCGGCGACGAGGGCGATCGGAAGCAGCAACCGGGTCACGGGACCCTCCGGGGCGACGTCACTCGAGCGCGATGGCGCGGGACATGGTGACCGAAGACTCGGCCTTGGACGACTGGCGCTCGGAGAAGGGCAGGCCGAACTCCGGGCCCTCCACGAAGCTCGACAGCACGACCGTGGCGTCGCCGGAGTCGAGCCACGACAGCTCCGCAGAGGGCACGACGAACTCGCCGTCATCCCAGAGGATGGCCTGCACCGAGCCGGTCGAAGAGCGGAGGGCGAGGTCCCCCCGCACCGACAGGCTCAGGATGGCACCGGGGTAGGTCCCGGCGAGCGCCCAGGAGACCGGCAGACC
>CALATR010000015.1 GCA_937891875.1 uncultured Pseudomonadota bacterium
CGCAAGGACCACGCGCGACACTCCCCGCTCATCATGGGCGACTTCGACGCGCCCGCGCTGCTCATCCACGGCCTCGCCGATCCCCTCGCCGTGCCCGGCCACACCGAAGCCCTGGCCCGCCTGCGTGAGGAGCGCGGCCTGCCCACCGAGATCGCCTGGATCGAGGGCGCGGTGCACGGCTTCTTCCAGGACGGGGTCCACGATCCCCACGCGATCGAGGCCTTCGAGCACCTCGACCGCTTCCTCGGCCTGGAGGCCAGCTGATGCGTGTCGCCGGCAGCTGCCTCGCCGCCCTCTTCGTGACGTACCTGCTGGGTTCTCCCGCGCTCGCCGCCGGGGGCTCGACCTCCGAGCCCATCCCGCCTGCCCCGTCTCCCGATCACCCACCCTCGGGCACGGATCAGTGGAACGTGCTGTTCCTCACGGTCGACGCCCTGCGCGCCGATCGCATGGGCCTGTACGGCCACGACCGCGACACGACCCCCTACCTGGAGCGCCTGGCCCGGGAGTCCTTCGTCTTCGACAACTGCTTCGCCAACGGGGCGTGGACCTCGCCGGGCATCATCAGCATGCTCACCGGCCTGCATCCGCCCGCACACGGCCAGGGCACCCGCTTCGACTACGTGGACGACGAGATCGTCACCCCGCTGGACGTGCTCGGGAAGGAGCACGGCTTCCGCACGATCGCCCGGGACACGGACAGCCCGACCTACCGCGGGGTGGGCCTCAAGATCGCCTACCGGCCCGTGCTGCACGAGAACATGGAGGTGGTCGACTGGCTGGCGGGGCAGGACGAGCGCTGGGTCGCGTGGGTGCACATCAAGCCGACCCACCTGCCGTACGACCCGCCGCCCTACCACCTGCGTCGCTTCGGCGGCGATCGCCTCGACACCGACGGGATCCGCGCCATCCGCTCCAGCGGCACCGTCTACCCCCAGGACTACGGCCTCTCCTGGAATCCGCCGGTGATCCCATCCTTCTCCCCGGAGGAGCAGGCGGTGGTGCGCGACCTGTACGACGGCGAGGTGGCCGACGCGGACGACCAGGTGGGCCGCATCGTCGAGCGCCTGCGCGAGCGTGGGCTGCTGGACCACACCCTGGTCGTCATCACCGCCGACCACGGCGAGGAGCTGTTCGACCACGGCTGGGTCGGCCACGCGTCGACCGGCTACCAGGGCAAGGTCACCGACGAACTCACCCACATCCCGCTGATCATCCGCGTGCCAGGCGGACAACACGTCGGCCGGTCTGCGGCGCTGGTGCAGCAGTCGGACCTCATGCCCACCCTGTTCGAGCTGCTGGGCGCCGATGTCGGCAAGACCGACGCCGGCTTCCAGGGCGTCTCGCTGGCCCCGCTGCTGGCCGGTCGGGAGGCCGCCACCCACGACGTCGTCTTCAGCCGCACCACGTTCAAGGGCTGGACGACCCCGCTCGCCGAGTCCCGGGACGGCGCGACCGCCGCGCGTGACGCGACCCGCAAGCTCATCCGCCTGCGCCGCGACGGACAGGTGAGCCACCAGGCCTTCGACCTCGTTGCCGACCCTGCCGAGCAGACCGACCTCTGGGCGACCGACCCCGAGCGCTTCGCCGACCTGGCCGCGGCGATGGACGCGTGGGAGGCCGACAATGTCGAGGTCGGCGCCAAGGTGGTCTTCGCGGCGGCGGAGCGACACCTCGCGGACCTGGAGGAGGCGGCGAAGGACGGGGATGCCGTCGGCGCCGCGCGCACCTGGCTCGCCCTGCTGGAGCTGGAGCGGACCTACGCCAACGAGTGGTCGCCGCCGCTGCAGGACCGCCGCTACGCGGGTCGCTGGTCCAGGGTGAAGCGGCGGGCTCAGGTGCTGCGGGATCGGGCGTCGAAGTAGCGTCTTCGAGCGCGCCTCTCCGCGTCCGGTACCCGATTTCGACACGGTGGGGCGGCCTGCGCCCCGCAGCGGATCCGCACGACCGCGCCCCCCACCGTGCACGATTCGATTTTCCAGGGAGGACATTCTCGGCCTCGCTCGCCGATCCGTGCCCGACGATGCCGTCGGCCCCCGCCACGATCTGTCGCACGAGCGTTCTAGATGTCGTAGCGTCAAGTGGGGCCATAGTCGGCGCTTGGTCGAGGCCTCATCACCGAACGCTAGGAGGTCCCTATGACCATCGATCTGGCGCGGGCGCAGTACTCACACTGCGAGCATGCGCTCGGCGATCTCCCAGCGACGTTGTCGGCCTTGTTGGAGCAGATGGTCGAACGGACCGTCGGAGCCTCCGTGCGTCCGACCCGTTTGGTCACCTATCTGCAGGGCGCGGTCACGTTGCTGGACCACGACCATGAGTTCCGCCTGCACGTGTGGGTGGAGCTGCCCGAGGGGCATCCATGTTTTCCGGATGCAGACCGCGGGCTGATGTGCCTCTTGAGACCCGTCACGAAGGACGGCCTGTACGGGCCGACCGTCGGTGGGGTCGGCTGGCTGGGGCGACCGCTGGGCGACTGGCTGGACCTGTCGAAGGAGGACGACTGGATAGCCCAGATGGTCCGCGACCAGGGCTACATCTCCATCCCCGGAGCGGAGTGGATCGAGAGCATGGATGACGTCAATGCCCAGGCACTCCTGGCATGGCTGCTGTCCATCCACCTCGAGGGCATGACGAACCACGTCATCCTGGAGGAGCGACTGCTCCGGCGGTAGCTCTCGGGACTGCGGCAGCCCCCCGTCTCGCGGCACGTCGCGGTGCTGCGAGCGGGGGGAGTGGCGGGTCCAGATCGTCTGGCGGGAAGTCGCGTTGTTGCGAGCAAGGGAGTGGAGGGGC
>CALATR010000016.1 GCA_937891875.1 uncultured Pseudomonadota bacterium
CGCCCTGTCGGAGCGCCCGGACGCGACGGTCGTCTTCGAGTGCCCGGACATGACCTGGATCCTCCAGCACCACGTGGTCTGGGACCTCTTTTACGAGCACGTGCACTACTTCTCGCCGACCAGCCTGCGCGCCGCCTTCCACCGCGCCGGCTTCGAGGTGGTCGAGCACGTCCCCGTCTTCGAGGGCCAGTACCAGTGGCTCGTCGCCCGACCGGGTGCGCTGGTGCCGCTCAAGGTGACCTCCGGTCGACTCGGTCCGCAGATCCGCATGATGGTCGCGGCCCAGGCAGCCTGGCTGACCCAGCTTCGCGAGCAGCTCGAGGGGGCACGGGTCGCGCTGTGGGGGGCGGGCGCCAAGGGCACGACCCTGGCCCGCCTGGTCGATCCCCACGCCGAGCACCTGGTCGGCATCGTGGACCTCAACCCGGCCAAGCAGGGCGGCTTCGTGGGTGGCACCGGCCATCGCGTGATCGCCCCGGCCGAGCTCCCCGGCCTCGACGTCGACGAGGTCTGGGTGATGAACCCCGCCTACGCCGCCGAGATCAGCGCCCAGGTCCGCCGCGACGACCTGCGGGTGCGGGTCCGGCTCGCCCCACCTCCAAGGAGCGCCTCGTGCAGCCCGTGCTCTCCATCTGCATCCCCACCCGCGACCGCGCCCGGTACCTCGAGCGCTGCCTAGGCGAGCTCACCGCGACCGCGGCGCTCCCCTTCCCCGTCGAGATCGTCGTCAGCGACAACGCGTCGAGCGACGACACCCTCGCGGTGTGCGCAGCCTTCGCGGACCGCCTGCCCCTGCGGGTGGAGGTCCAGGCGCAGGACGTCGGGGCCGAGGCGAACGTGGTCAGCGTGCTGCGGGCCGCCCGCGGGCGCTACGCCGTCTACCTCGGTGACGACGATCGCCTCGATCTGGCCCGGGTGGCCGATGTCATCAGCATCTTCGAGGAGAGCCCGAGCCTGGTCTGCGTGCAGGCCCCCTGGGTCAGCCGCGATGACGCCGGCGGCCGCGATCTCGGGCTGTTCTACCCCCTGTCCGAGCCGGCGCTGTTCGGTCGCGGCCAGGCCTGGCCCTGCTGGCAGTTCCTGCTCAAGCAGCGGATCTTCCCGGAGATCGCCATCTACCGGACCCGGGACCTGCACGCGATCCTCCACCTGCCCCGCACGGTGCACTGGGCGTTCGTGTGGTGCTTCCGCCTCTTGGGCCGGGGAAATGTCGCGTTTCTGCCGGTGCCGTTCTACGTGCACGTCGTGCGCCCGGCCGCCGATCTGCCCGCCCGGACCCAGCTCGGCGTCACCCAGTCCGCGACCCACCTCGATCGCTACCGGGGCGGCCTCGAGTGGGGCCTCGCCGCGGCCCTGCGCCAGGTGGCCGGGCACGTGCCCGAGGAGCACCGCATCCACGCCATGCGCCTGCTCGACCGCTTCCTCGCCGAGCGCGCCGAGGTGGCCGCCCGGGTCGCCGCCAGCCAGGTCGACTTCATCGCCGCCACCGAGCACTTCAGCCGCTCCCGGGTCTGGGACGCCGGGGTCGAGCTCCCCGACCTGCACCGCTTCGAGCTGGAGCACACAATGCTCGCCGCACTCCAGGCGCTCGTGCAGACCGCCCGCAGCAGTGCCGGCTGCACCCGCATCGTGCTGGTCGACGTCGACAACGCCGAGCGGGTGCAGGCGCTCATCGCCCAGGTCTTCGGCTGGACCGGTGGCATCGAGCTGGTCAGCGAGCCTGTCGCGGTCGACGACGGCGTCGTGCTGGTGCCGGACACCGCCCGCCGGGTGCAGGCCGAGGCCACGGGTACCCTGCCCG
>CALATR010000017.1 GCA_937891875.1 uncultured Pseudomonadota bacterium
CCGTGAGCTGCCCGAGCGGCAGATCCACGTCCACCGCGCGCAGGTTGTGCAGCCGGGCGCCCCGGATGCGGATGTGAGCCACGCGACCTCCGGCGATCAGCTAACCGCGTGGGTCGCCGCCGGGGTCGTTCAGGGATACCGCAGCGCATGCCCCACAACCTCGCAGGCGCCTGGCCCGACGAGGACCCGCGCGTCACCGGGCGCTGGGTCGGTCTGGTCGCGGCCATCGTCATGTCCGTCGTCGGCGGCGCGTCCATCCTGTGCGTGGGCGGCCTGCTCGGCGCGATGGTGCTCATCATCCGCCACGGCATGGCCGGCGCGGCCGACATCGCCAACCTCTCCGGCGACGCCATGGCCGTCACCTTCTTCGGCGGCTTCGGCACCTTCGCCCTGCTCGGCCTCGGCATCGTGGTCGCCCTCGGCTGGCGGATCAGCCACGGCTTCGCCCTGCGCGGCTCGCCGATCGTGCCGCTGATCCTCGCCGTCCTCGGCGGGCTCTTCGTCGGCGTGTTCCCCGGCTGGATCGCCGATCAGATCATGCAGCAGTTCCCCGAGCTCGCGAACAGCGGCACCCTGGAGCTGATCCCCCGCCTGATGATGGACGGCTCGCTCTTCGAGCGCGGCATGACCCTGGCGACCATCGTCATCGGGGCGCCACTCCTCGAAGAACTGTGCTTCCGAGGCCTGCTCTGGGGCGCCATCGAGCGCATCGCCCCCGGGCAGGCAGGCCAGGCCCTCGCCTTCGTCTTCACCTCCCTCGCCTTCGTCATCGCCCACGCCGACCCGGTGCAGTCCCCAGCCCTGCTCCCGACGGCCTTCTTCCTGGGCTGGCTCCGCTGGAGCTCGGGCTCCATCTACCCGTCGATCCTCGCCCACTTCGTCAACAACAGCCTCGCCGCCGGCCTCACGATCCTGGCCCTGACGTATCAGTGGGACTCGAGCAGCAGCACCCCGGCCTGGCTCGGCGGGCTCGGGCTCGGGCTGACGGTCCTGGTGGCGGTCGGCGTGTGGGCGGGAAGGCGCAAGCCGGCGGCGACGCCGGAGACGATCGTGCTGGCGCGGGGATAGCGAACGGCGAGAGCGAGGTCGCGTGGGTTCGATCGGGGGAGGGGCGGGGCGGTCTCCAGTCTCCAGTCCCCAGCTTCGGCCGGCAAGGGAGCGGTCATGGCGGCGATGACGGGTCGCAATCCCGACGACTCTGGAATCCGCTGAAGCTCACCGTACGCTGTGGCTTCGATCCGGGCAGGGCACCGCGTCGTACGGGGTGGGTCCGCTGCCGTAGGACTGGAGACTGGAGACTGGAGACTGGAGACCGAGCCTCCCCTCCCTCGCCCGCAGCAACCCGACTCCCCGCGAGCGGCTCCGACCCTCGCCCCACCGTCCCCGTCAGATCACCACCGCCTGCCACCGTCCCAGCACCACCACCCCGCTCTTCAGGCTCGCCTTCAGCCCCGTCGTCGCGTTGATCGCCCACCACACCCCGACCGCACCCATGCCCAGGTGGATCGCCAGGAACCAGGCCAGCGGGATCCGGAGCAGGTTGAACGGCACCGTCGTCCAGAACAGGGTGCGGGTGTCTCCGCTGCCGGCGAGCACGCCTTCGGAGATCGCCTCCAAGGCCACGAATGGCTGACTCCACGCCAGGATGACCGCGTACAGGGCGGCCTCGCGCCAGGCGCCCTCGTCCGCCGCCATCAGGCCGGTGAGCGAGGGGCCGGCCAGGTAGAAGACGACGCCGACCACGACCCCGAGGACCAGCTGGGGTGGCACCAGCCAGCGCAGCGCGCGCCAGACCAGATCGGGTCGGCGGGCGCCGAGGAAGCGGCCGGTGAGGGACTGGGCGGCGACGGTGCAGCCGAGGAAGAGCGGCCAGGAGAACGTCTCGAGGCCGTTGAAGCCGATGCCGAGCCCGGCGAGCACGTCCTTGCCCAGGGGCGCGATGCTGGTGGCGAGCATGCCCCAGTAGACGAGCGCGTAGAGGATGACCCCCGCCGCGACCGGCAGCCCGATGGAGACGATGCGCGACAGGCGCCGCCAGAGCAGGGCCAACCCGCCGCCCAGGTGGCGCACGCCGAGGCCGGTCCGGCGCACCAGCAGGACGAGGCCGATCGCCACCACCACCGCCTGGGCCAGGGTCGAGCCGAGCGCCGCTCCCGCCACCCCCAGCCCGGCCGGGTAGACGAGAATGGGCGTCAGAACGGCATTCAGCACCAGGGCCACGACCTGCAGCACCAGGGGCAGGACCGTGTCGCCGAGCGCGGCGAAGGCGTTGTCGATGACCGGACCGAAGGCCATGCCCGCGCCGGTCAGCAGGAGCGTGCGCAGGTAGAGCGAGGCGAGGTCGGCGGTGAGACCCTGCAGCCCCAGCAGGCCGACCACCGGGGTCACGAGCACGCTGCCGACCACCAGCATGCCCACCGCGACGAGCCCCGCGCCCACGAGACCCACCGCCAGGTGCTCCGCCCGCGCCTCGTCGTCGCCGGCGCCGGTGAACCGGCCGACCAGCGGGCCGATGCCCCCGGCGATCACCATGGCGATCCCGTAGAGCACGATGAGCACGAAGATGCTGGCGCCGAGCGCGCCCTGGGCCTCGCCACCCAGCCAGGACACGTAGATCTGGTCGAGCGGGCGGTAGGCCTGCTGCAGGAGCGCGACCAGCGCGGCGGGCACCGCGAGCCGCAGGAGGCTCCACGGCCGCAGCCAGGTCTCGGGATCGACGGCCTCGGTCTGCACCGCGCCTCCAGGCCCGCTCCTACCTCCGCCTGCTCCCCCCGGGAAGAGCGGTCCGACCCCGGCGTGGTAGTGCCGAGCCGGACCCCACGGAGCGACGATGAGCCACGACCCGCACGCGCCGACCGTCCTGTCCCCCGCCGAAGCGCGCGTCCGCCTGCTCACCCACCTGCGGCTGAACGGTCCCACCTACGCGCCAGACCACGACGGCGTCCGCGCGATCCTCGGCGATCTGGGCATGATCCAGCTCGATCCCCTGGCGCCCCTGGGCACCAACGCCGACCTCGTCGCGCAGGCCCGGGCGCCCGGCCTGCCCCTGGGCGCCGTGTACGACGCCCTCCTCCCTGGCCACGCCTTCGAGCACTACGCCAAGGAGCGCTGCATCCTGCCTGCGGAGGCCTTCCCCTGGTACCGGCTGCGCGCCCGCCACGCGCCGATCCTCAACGTGCAGCCCCGCCTGAAGAAGCTCCGCCCGGGCACGGTCGAGCAGGTGCTCGGGGAGATCGACGCCCGGGGGGCCACCGCCGCCCGCGAGCTGCAGGACCACGGTGGCATCGAGCCCTTCGGCTGGGGCGGCGGCTGGACCGGCACCGCCAAGGCCACCTCGATGGCGCTCGAGGTGCTCTTCGCCCGCTGCGACGTGGTGGTCGCCGGACGGACCACCACCGGCAAGGTCTACGATCTGCCCCACCGCGCCCTCCATGGCCCGACCGACCCGCCCGACGAC
>CALATR010000018.1 GCA_937891875.1 uncultured Pseudomonadota bacterium
CCCCCGCCACCGCCGCAGCCGCGATCTCGCCGACGCTGTGCCCGAGCACGACATCGGGCAAGACGCCCCACGCGCGCCACAGCGCCGCCAGGCCCAGCTGCAGCCCCACGAGGCCGGGCTGGGTCCAGCGGGTCTGGTCGATCGCGGGATCGTCGCGGGTCAGCAGATCGGACAGGGCGTGCCCGTCCAGATCGCGATCCAGACGCTGGAGCGTCGCCCCGAATGCCGGGGACAACGCCGACAGATCGCGCGCCATCGCCCGGCCCTGCGAGCCCTGCCCGGTGAAGGCGAAGGCGAGGGTCGGCGGCCGCTCGCTGGCCAGACCGCGCACGACGTCGGCCCCGGGAGACCCCACCGCCCGCAGCCCGGCGATCGCCTCGTCCCGGTCCCCCGCGACCACGGCCAGGCGGTGGCGGAAGCGGACCCGGCCGGTCGCCAGGGTGAGCGCCACGTGCTGCAGGGGCAGGTCCGGCCGCGACTCCAGGTGATCGGCCAGCGCGTGGGCCAGCGCGACCAGGGCGTCGTCGGACCGGGCCGACAGCGGCAGCACGTGGATCGCCCGCGGGGCAGCCGTCAGCGCCGGCGGCTCGGGTGCCCGCTCCAGCACGACGTGGGCGTTCGTGCCGCTGAACCCGAAGGCGCTCACGCCGACGTAGCGCGCGTCCAGCGGCCGCAGGGTCGTGGGGATCTCGAAGGGGTGAGCCTGCCAGTCCACCTGCGGGTTCGGCTCCTGCAGGTGCAGGTGCGGGGGCACGGTCTGCTCCTGCAGCACCAGCGCCGCCTTCAAGAGCCCGCTCATGCCCGCGACCGTCTCGCCGTGGCCGAGGTTGGTCTTGACCGCGCCGAGCACCAGCGGTCGGGTGCGTCCGGCCATCACCGTGCCCAGCGCCGCCACCTCGATGGGGTCGCCGAGCAGGGTGCCCGTGCCGTGGGCCTCGACATAGTCGACGTCGGTCGGGGAAAGGCCGGCGTCGTCCAGGGCCGCTCGGATGACCGCGGCCTGGGCCTGGGAGCTGGGTGCGGTGAGGCCGTTCGAGCGCCCGTCCTGGTTGACCGCACTGCCCCGCAGCACCGCCACGATCGGGTCGCCGTCGCGCACCGCGTCCGAGAGCCGGCGGATGAGGATGGTCGCGCAGCCCTCGGAGCGCACGTAGCCGTCGGCGCTGGCGTCGAACGTCTTGCAGCGACCCACCGGCGACATCACCCGCAGCTGGGAGAAGCTCGCCATGACCTCGGCCGACAGGATGAGGTTGACCGCACCCACGAGCGCGGCGTCGCACTCCCCCCGGCGCATGCTGCCGACCGCCAGGTGCAGGGCCACCAGCGACGACGAGCACGCCGTGTCCACCGCCATCGCCGGCCCCTGCAGGCCCAGCAGGTAGCTGATCCGCCCGGCGGTCACCGACAGGGAGTTGCCGGTGAGCGTGTAGGGGTCGATGGCGTCGTAGGTGTTGCGGCGGCTGTAGTCGACGCTGCCCACCCCGATGAAGACGCCGGTCCGGTCGGCGTGGAGCTGGTCGGGGCGCCGGGCCGCGCTCTCCATGGCCTCCCACGCGGTCTCCAGGAGCAGGCGCTGCTGGGGGTCCATCGCCCGGGCCTCCTTGGGGGCGATCCCGAAGAAGGAGGCGTCGAACCCCTCGATCCCGTCGAGCGTGCCCGCCCAGCGGGTGTAGCTGCGCCCGGGCGTGCCCGGGTCGGGGTCGAACCACTCGTCCACGTCGAAGCGGCTGCGCGGGATCTCCCCGATGGTGTCGGTGCCCGTCGCGAGCACCGACCACAGGGCGTCGAGGTTCGTCACGCCGCCCGGGAAGCGGCAGCCCGCGCCGACGATCGCCAGGGGCTCGGACGCGCCGTCGGCGAGCACGAGGTCGGCGCAGGACAGGGCGAGCGCGGGATCGAGGTGACGCAAGACCTCGAAGAACGGACCCTTTCGGCGGGTGCGCACGAACTCCTTGTGGCGCAGCATCCGGCGCAGGGAGGCGGCGCGGCGGTCCCCGTCGGGCACGAGCAGGCGGACCTCGGGGAACTGCTCCTCGACCAGCCGGCAGGGGGCCTCCAGCCCGAACTGGTGGTCGAAGCTGCGCACCATGTGCCGGGCGACCCGGGCGGACACCGCCGTCTGCTCGTCCTCGGTCAGGGTCGTCGCCGCCAGGTGCTGCAGGTCGGTCGCGACGTGCTGCAGCTCCTCGCGGGCGTGGGCCAGGTGCACGCTGGACCAGGTCGGCTGCATGGCGTCGCCGGCCTCGCGCAGGCGGGCGTCGAGGTAGAGGGTGAAGTCCTCGAAGAACAGCGTTCGAAGCCAGAACTGGTAGTGGAGCGCCCCCGGGTCGGTGTCCTCGGCCAGCCCCGACTCGGACAGGGCGCCCTTGAGCGCTGCGTGGCTCGACCGCGACAGCTCGCGCAGGCGCAGGGCGAGCTCGGGCCGGCGGGCCTGGAGCTGGGCCCCGATGCGCCGGAACAGGGCGATGTGCTTCTCCTCCTCGGCATAGAGCAGGTCGATCGAGCGGCTGTCGCCGAGCCCCGCGGCCTCCTGGCGCACGAAGACCAGGATGTAGAGCTCGAGCAGCTCGAAGGTGTCGCAGATGGACACGGCGAGCGCCCACTGGAGCAGCCGGGCGGCCTCGGGGTGCGCGGCGAGGGCGTCGGTGTCGAAGCCGAGGTCCTCGAGCATGGCCTGGGGCACGAAGTCGCCGGGGGCGTCGATCCGGTCCCAGGCGATGTCCTCGTCCAGATCGAACTGGTAGGTCGTCTTGCGGCGGTCGATCCGCTCGCGCAGGGTGGCGAGCTCGTCCGTGTAGGGCGGGCGGGCGTCGACCACGGCCTCGACCTCGTCCCCAGCCGCGTCAGCGACCAGCTCGGCGAGGGAGGCGACCGTGGCGGCGGCGAAGAGCTCCAGCGTCGGGATCCGGCGTCCGAACGCCTGTTCCAGCCGGCCAGCGAGCTGCACGAGGTCGGCCGAGTCGAGGCCGAGATCGCGGAACGAGCGGTCCAGAGGCACCGCGTCCGAGCGCACCCCGAGCTGGGCCGCGACCATCGAGCGCAGGCGGGCGGACACGGTGCGCTCGGTCGCCCGGACCGGCTCGGCCTTCAGCTCCGCGATCAGCGGGAGGGTGCTCGCGACGTAGGCCTCGCGGGCGGCGCGGCGCTGGAGCTTGCCGCTGGAGGTGGTGGGCAGCCCCCCGCGGCGGACCAGCAGGAGCAGGTACGGACGCACCCCGCACTCGTGGGCGACCGCCTCTGCGATCCGCTGACGCAGGGCATCGACCGCGGCGACGTCCCCCCCGTCGATCCGGGTCTCCGCGGCCACCACGAGCTGCTCCTCCCCCTGCTCGTCGAGGCCGAACGCGACGACCCGCCCGTCGTACACGAGCTCGCTGGACTGGGCAGCCGCCGCCTCCACGTCCTGGGGGTAGAGGTTGCGCCCGCGCACGATGACCAGGTCCTTCATGCGCCCGGCAAACAGCAGCTCGCCGTCGCGGATCGCGCCGAGATCGCCGGTGCGAAGCCAGGTCCCCGCCCCGGGGTCGGACGCGAGCCGGGCCCCGAAGGTGCGGGCGGTCTCCTCGGGTCGCCCCCAGTAGCCCTTGGCCACGCTCGGGGACTGCACCCACACCTCGCCGACCGTGCCCTCGGGGCGGAGCTCGCCGGTGCGCGGATCGACGATCTCGACCCGCCCGCTGCGGGCGGGGCCGTTGGAGACGACCGAGCGCGTCGAAGCCGGGTCGGCCGCGGGCATGTCCAGGGTCGACCAGGTGGCGTCGCGCCCGACCGCGTTGACCAGGAGCGTGGACTCGGCGAGTCCAAAGCACGGCATGAACGCCGATCCCCGAAAGCCTGCCGGGCGGAGCCGCTCGCTGAAGCGCTCCAGCGTCGCGGCCTGCACGGGCTCGGCGCCGACAAAGGCGATCTTCCAGTCCGACAGGTCCCAGCGCTCCTGCACCGGCCGGTCGCGGAGGCGCTGGAGCACGAGGCGGTAGCCGAAGTCCGGGCCGCCGCTCGTCTCGGCGCGGGTCTGGTGCATGAGGTCGAGCCAGCACAGCGGATCGCGCAGGAAGCCCATCGGCGAGAGCAGCGTCACGTCCATGCCGGTGACGACGGGGTGCACCACGCCGCCGATGAGCCCCAGATCGTGGAACATCGGCAGCCACATCACCGCGGTCGAGCCTCGGGCATGACCGCACAGGGACGCGATGGCCGCCACGTTGTGGGCGAGGTTGCCGTGGCTGATGCAGACGCCGCGGGGATCGCCGGTGGAGCCCGACGTGTACTGCAGCAGGCCCAGCTCGTCCGCGTCCACCTCGGGGTCCTCCCACGCGGTGGCGTCGGCGAGGTCGACGTCCTCGATGGCGAGCCACTGCACCTCGCCCATCGCACCGTCGAGGCTCGCGAGCGCACCCGCCATGTCGCGGATGGCCCGGGTCGTGAGCACGACCGGGGCGCGACAGTCGGCGGCC
>CALATR010000019.1 GCA_937891875.1 uncultured Pseudomonadota bacterium
CTCTTCACCTCCCCTACGCCCAGGCTTTGCCTGGCGCACTCTGCGCCACCCTCGGTGCCTCTGTGCCTCTGTGCCGAGCACCACCACGACCCTCCCGTTCCCCCCGGCCGTCCCCTCTATGTGCCATCTCCCCCACTCCCCTCTCTCCCCTGCGCGATCCCGCACGCCTCTCCCGCCCGCGATTCGCCCCACGACGGACTCACCGACTGGCACGGGGCTCGCTATGCTGTGTGTCCCCACACTTGCGGAACCGTCCGCCCAGGAGGACCCCGATGAAGGCCAACGAGCTGACCCACTACCTGCTTGCCGAGCTGCACCGCATGGTCGCGGCCAACGCCCAGACCTCGGCGGTGGTCCGCGCGATGACCAACAAGGCGACCGACCCGGTCCTCAAGGCCACGCTGGAGAAGCACAGCGAGATCACCGCACGCGAGGCCCGCGTCGCCGAGTGGCTGCTGGCCGAGCAGGGCGAGCCCAACACCCCCAGCGCCAGCCGCCCGGTCGAGGTCATGGCCCACGATGGCTGGCTCGCCGCTGGCGAGAAGGACAACCAGCTGCGAGACCTCGAGGTCGCCACCGTGTGCACCCAGCTCCAGAGCTACCACCTCGCCAGCTGGTTCGGCATCGCCGCCTGGCTGCGCGTGCTCCAGCTCCACGAGGAGGCCGACGCGGTCGACACCATCACCTCCGACCTGCGCATCCTCGAGCGCGAGATCGAGACCCTGCGTCCGAGCCTCGCCCAGCTCGACGACAACCCGAACAACTCGACCGAGTGGTACAAGCCGTCGAACCGTCGCGCGGCCGGCAACTTCACCACCTCGTCCCTGCGGATCTGACCCCGCGACGGGCCCCGCCCCCGGGCCCGATCGCCCCCCGGACGCCGGCGAGCACGCGCTCGTCGGCGTCTCTCGTGGTGGACTCCGCGGGGCGGAGGTCGCGTTGCTGCGGGCAGAGGACTCCCCGCGAGCGGCTCGAACCCGCCACTCCCCTGCCCGCCGACGCCAGTCCTGACCGCCGCTACGCCGTCGCCAGCCCGTGCATGCTCAGGAGGTCCGCGACGTCCGCGACCATCGCTCCGACAGCGCGGTCGCTGCCGACGCTGATCGTCCTGGCCGCGACGGCGAGGGTCGAGGGATCCCAGGCTTCGCGGGCGGCGTGGAAGATCTCGACGTCGGCGTCGCTGGCGTCTCCGGTGCGCTCGCGCAGGCGCCGCTCGACCACCTCCACCGGGGCGGTGACGTGCAGGAACCACGCTGGAACGCCCATCTCCCGAGCGAGGTCGAGGCAGTGGGCGCGCTGGCCGGCGGAGCGGAAGGAGGCGTCGATGACCACGCGGTCGCCGCGGAGCAGGACCTCACGCGCCCGTTCACGGACGGCGGCGTAGGTGCGCTCGTCCCACGAGGCGTCGTAGATCCCCTCTCCATACTCGGCGTTTGCCGAATCTTCTGCTCGCAGACCCGCCAGCTCCTTGCGCACGACGTCGGAGCGCACGACCTGGGCCTGCAGCCGTCGAGCGAGCTCGCGGGCGAGGGTGGACTTGCCGACGCCGGGAAGGCCGCCGACGCACAGCACGATGGGCCGGTGGGCCGGGAGCTCGAGGAAGCCGAGGGCCAGGAGCCACAGGCGCTGGGCGCGGGCCCGGGCGTCTGCGCGCACCACCTCGCTGCGGGAGGTGTCGAGGGCGGTGATGCCGTGGACCTTGGCGCGCACGATCGCCCGATAACCCATGTAGAAGGGCATCAATCCGAAGGCCGACGGGTCGTTGGACTCGCGGATCCACGACTCGACGAACGCCGACGCGAGGGACCCGCGACCGGCCTCGTGCAGCTCCATCGCCAGGAAGGCCACGTCGCTGACGGGATCGGCGTGGCGGTAGCGCTCCGAGAACTCCAGCGCGTCGAGCACCAGGAACTCCCCGTCCAGGCGCAGGTAGACATGCTCCAGGCGCAGGTCACCGTGGGTCTCGCACGGCCGCCCCTTGCGCTGGCGGGCGGCGAGCTGGCTCTCGTGCACGGCCAGCAGGGCCTCGCTGCGCAGGCGCGCGCGCTCCCACACGCCGGGATGTACGACCGCACCCACCTGGTCGCGGGTCTGGGCGAAGTTCTCGCGCACGTTCGCGGCGACAGCCTCGGGACTGGCCCAGGCGGCGATCCGGGGGCCGCGCGCGGCGCTGCGGTGGAAGCGGGCCATGACCCGCCCGAGACGGGACAGGTCGTCGAAGCGCAAACCCGCGATCCGCTCGGACAGACGCCAGGCATCGGGCAGGCGACGCATGCGCACGCCCCACTCGACCAGCGGCCCTCGGCCTTCCAGGCGCAGGCCGTCCGGGGTGCGGGCGAGCAGGATCACCCCGTCGTACACCTCGTCGGCGAGCCGGCGGTTGAGCCGCACCTCGTCATTGCACGCCCGGCGGCGCTGCTCCAGGGTGCTGAAGTCCACAAAACCCAGGTCTACCGCCTTCTTCAGCTTGTAGACCCTGTCGCCCCACAGCCCGACCAGCGACAGGTGCGTCTCCACCAGCTCCGGCTGGCCCGGGGGATGGGGCAGCGGCCAGCTGTCCGGGTCCAGCAGGGTCCGACGCAGGGTCTGCACGTCGAGCCGTTCAGTGGGCGCACGATCTCGGGTCACGGAGCCTCCGCCGCCGGATCCAGCAAGGGCCGTGCCCACGTCTGCACCGCGCTTGTTGGAACCCGCTGTGCCACCTCCCACACCCTGTCGGGCGAGGATCCGCGTCCCGCGCGCGATCGCGTCTGGCACGGCCCGTGCAGTCGTTCCTACCCCTGGAGGACCCGTGATCCGCACCGAACGCATCTCCGCCATCATGACCGCCGACGTGCACGCCGTGCAGGTCGACGCCGCGCCGTCCCAGGTCCGCGACCTGCTGCGCCACCACCGCTTCCACCACGTGCCCGTGCTCGACGGCGGCATCGTCGTGGGCATGCTCTCGTCCGCCGACGTCGCCGCGCTGGGGCTCGAGGCCTGGGGCGTGGACGAGCAGACCGTGGACGCCGAGCTCGACGCCAGCTTCGACCTGCGCGCCCTGATGAGCCACGACGTGGTCACGGCGCACCCCGACGAGCCCGTGCTCCGAGCCGCCGAGCTCCTGGCCGACGGCTCGATCCACGCCATTCCCGTCGTCAACGGCAAGAACGAGTTGGTCGGCCTCGTGACCAGCACCGACCTCATCCGCTACCTGTACCACGCGTTCCGGTAGGTTCGAGGCCTACCTTCGCTGGGCAACCGCCTCGCCGACGGCCTCGAAGGCAAGCTCGACGTGGCCGTTCAGGGCCAGGCCGATCGCGAACGCCAGCAGGGCCAGCGCGACGAAGCCCATCGCCATCTGCACGTGGGTCAGGCCGCGCCGACGGGGCAGATCGGGGAGCGACTCCGGCTCGGGCACGGCGTCCTCGTCGACCGGCGCGCCCATCCGCGGCGGCGCGGGTCGGGCGGTCTCCGCGTGCTCGAGGAGCAGCTCCATCGCGACGTTGAGCTCGGCGCTGCGCCGGGTCGCCTCAGCCCGGGCCACGCCATCGCTCGCCGGCACGCGGTCGGGGTGGCAGGCGCGCATGCGATCCCGCCAGGCCCGCTTGATGGTGTCGCGACTCACCCCGTCGCGCAGGCCGAGGAGCGCGTAGGCAGCGGCCAGATCGGGCACATCCGAGCGGACCGCGGGACCCCAGCCGGCGAGCAGGCGCTCGATGGCCCGGGGCGGCACGTCCATCGCGGTCGCGATCTCCAGCAGCACCGCGCGCTCCTGGGGAGAGGGCGCGCCGTTGGCGACGGCGACCCGGGCCAGATGCTCGAGGAGGGTGCGACTGCCCCACCCGGCCAGGCGCGCGTGGGTGCGCAGGACCGCCGGCTCCAGGCTCGCGGGGGTGGGCAGAGAGAGGACGGCGTCCAGGTCGATGTCGTCAAGGCCGAGCTCGCGGAGGAGCCCCGACATCGCGTAGCGCTGGGAGGAGCGGATCACCCCGTCCGCGTGCACGAGCGCCCGGGCGAGCACCACGATGGGCCTGGCCCAGGCGAGGGCATCCCAGGGCAGCCCGGGCGCCGGCGGCAGGGGCACGGTCACCGACGCCACGGCCCGGGCTGGACCGCGCCCGGGCTCGAACGCGACCAGCTGCAGGGTGGAGGCGCCCGCAGGCACGCCGGCCCACGGGATCCACAACGGCCGATCATCGAGGATCCGACACCACAAGTACTGACCCCGGTCGTCGACGAACGGACCGTCTGCGCGGCGCGGTACACCCTTGGAGTCGAGCAGCCGCGCGGCCAGCACCACGCCCCTGGGCCACGGCCGCTCGGCCCAGCGCACCCACCAGCCCTCGTGCCCCGCGCGCACCGACGGCGTCGGCATCGTCTCGGACGGCGACGGCAGGTCGGTCCGGCGGCGCAGACCGTCGTGGAGCTGGAGCCCCTGGCGTCCCAGGGCCGCCTCCAGCAGGCGTGTGGCGTGCATGCCTTCTCCGCGGGCTGAGCGGGGCGTCGGATCGGGCGGGGGCGAGCATGAGAGCGGGGGCGGGGGCGGGGGC
>CALATR010000020.1 GCA_937891875.1 uncultured Pseudomonadota bacterium
AGCTTGCCGGTACCCTCGCCGATCTCGGGGATGCCGAGGCGGCCGAGGATCTGCTGGAGTCGATCGCCGCCGAGGCAGGCACCATCGAGCTGGATGCGGTGTTCGTCGACACGCGGATCAGCGCGCTGCTCACCCTCGGGCGCAAGGAGGCGGCGCGGGTGCTGCTGGCTTCGCTGGAGGAGCGGCGCCTCGAGGGTCCCGAGGGGATCGCGGTGCGTGCGCGCTCGGCGCAGCTGCTGGCCCTCGACGGAGAGCTGGTTCGGGCGCGGCAGGAGTGGCGCAAGCTGGGCTCGGGCAAGCACGCCCTGTCCGGCGATCCCATCCTCCGCGCGACCGTGCTCGGTGGACTGGCCGAGGTGGACCTGCTCCTGGGAGAGGAGCGGCGGGCGCTCGACCAGTTCGAGGAGGCGTCCGAGTGCTGGCGGGAAGCGGGCCGGGAGAGCCTGGCGTGGCGGGCCGAGGCGGGGCGGATCCGGGCGATGGTCGCGCTGGGCGTGACGCCGTTCCCGGGTCTGCTGACGACCGGACTGGAGTACGCCCGCGAGCATCGCCTGCGGCCGCTCGAGATCGGCCTGCTGCTGGCTCGGGGCCTCGCGCTGGTGTCGTCGGATGCGCACGACGCGGAGGAGGACCTGACCGAAGCGATGGAGCTCGCGATGATGAGCGGGCTGCCGGTGCTGGTCGGGCGGGCGGCCCTCGCCCGCGCCGGACGCCTGCCGATCGACGATGAGCAGCGTCAGCACCTGCTCGACACGGCGGCGATGGCGTCGGTCAGCCACGTGCCCCTCGCGGCCCGGGTCGCGCTGGCTCGGGCGCGCCTGCTGGCCCGGTTCGACCCGGTCCAGGCCCGACGGGTCGCGCGTGCGTGTCTGCCGCGGCTGGAGCACATGCACATGCGGCGGGAGGTGCTCGCAGCGCGCGCCCTCGTCCGCCAGCTCGGAGGAACACCCTGATGGCGTCCACGGACCGCGATGCGTCCTATGAACACCTGCACCTGAGCCGCGCCCTCGACGGCCGCGTGGTGGGTCTGCGCTTCGAGCACGGCAAGGCCAACGAGGTTGGCAGCGGCGTGCTCGGCGAGATCGAGCGCCTGGCCCAGGAGCTCGAGGAGGACCCGCGCGCGGTCGCGCTCATCACGTGGTCGGAGCGCGCTTCCAAGCGTGGAACGCCGATCTTCGTCGCTGGCGCTGACGTGACGGAGCGGGTTGGCTGGCCCGACGATCGCATCAAGCAGCACGTGCGCTGGCAGCGCCAGGTGCTCGCCCGCCTCGGATCGGCGCCGGTGTTCCACATCGTCGTGGTCAACGGCGTCGCCCTGGGCTGGGGCACCGAGTACCTGCTGACCGGCGACTACGCGATCGCCTGTGATGACGCCGTGTTCGGCCTGCCCGAGACCGGCCTCGGCATCCTGCCCGGCGCGGGCGGCACCACCGAGCTGCAGCTGCGGGTCGGCCCCAGCCACGCTCTGCGCCTGGGCATGACCGGCGAGCGGATCGACGCCGACGAGGCGTGTCGGATCGGCCTGGTGCAGGAGCGGGCGTCGACGGTCGCCGCCGCCCGGGAGCGGGCGATGACCCTGGCCGGTCTCGTGGCCAAGCGCTCGCCCAGCGCCCTCAAGGCGTTCAAGACGGCGCTGCAGAAGAGCCGCGGCATGTCCCAGGAGAAGCGCCACGAGCTCGAGGCCCGCGCCTACGAGCGGTGCGTCGATCTCGGAGAAGCGGCGATCGGACGGGAGAACTTCGACGCGAGCCGCCGCGGTGAGGCCATGCCCTGGGGCCCGAAACGGTAGCGGTCCACCCCCCCGCGACGTCGGGCCGAGGGGTTAGGGCCACAGCCGAGGAGACGCATGCCAACTCGCGATCAGATGTGGAGCCGCATCGGCGGCACGGTGGACCTGCTCGTCGTGGGCGGCGGGATCAACGGGGCGGGGATCGCCCGGGATGCCGCCCGTAGAGGCCTCTCCGTGCTCCTCGTGGAGCAGAACGACCTCGCCTTCGGCACGTCCAGCCGCTCGTCGAAGCTGGTGCACGGCGGCCTGCGCTACCTGGAGCAGATGGAGTTCAGCCTGGTCTTCGAGGCGGTCAGCGAGCGGCGCGTGCTGCTCGACATCGCGCCTCACCTGGTGAACCCGCTCGGCTTCCTGTTCCCGATCTTCAAGGGCTCGCGCCAGAGCCTGGCCACGCTCAAGGCCGGCATGTGGCTCTACGACGGGCTCTCCCTGTTTCGCTCGCCCAAGCTGCACCGCAGCCTGACCCCCGCGGACGTGGCGGAGGAGGAGCCCCTGCTGCGCCAGGAGGGGCTCAAGGGCGCGCCGCTCTACTACGACTGCGCCACCGACGATGCCCGGCTCACCCTGGAGTCGGCGCTCGACGCGGCGCGGCTGGGTGCGGTCATCGCAACCTGGACCCGCTGCGTCTCGTTCGTGAAGGGCGAGCAGGGCCGGATCCGCGGCGCGGTGCTCGAGGACGTGCGCACCGGAGCCACGCGCGAGGTGGCTGCCCACGCCGTCATCAACGCCACCGGCCCGTGGACCGACAAGACCATCGCCCTGGGCACCCCGCTGGACCGCACGCTGCTGCGACCGACCAAGGGCGTGCACATCGTGGTTCCCGCAGACCGCCTCCCGGTGCAGCAGGCGGTCGTGTGCCTGCATCCCACCGATGGGCGCGTGCTGTTCGCGATCCCCTGGGGAGACGCCACGTACATCGGCACGACCGACACCGACTGGGAGGGTGATCCCGCCGACGTGTCCGCCGACGCCTCGGACGTGACCTACCTGATCGACGCCTCGAACGCCTACTTCCCCGGACAGGACCTCACGCCCGACGACGTGATCTCCACCTGGGCCGGCCTGCGCCCGCTGATGCGCCCGGTGGGTGCGGACGCCGAGGTGGACGAGTCCGCGGTCAGCCGCGAACACCAGGTGGTCGTGGGTCAGGACGGGCTCATCACCATCGCGGGCGGCAAGCTGACGACCTTCCGCAAGATGAGCGCCGAGGTCGTGGACACGGCGGTCAAGATGCTGCGCCTGTCAGGCCACCTCACCCGGCCGCTGTCCCCGGCCGGCACCGAGCGCGAGCCCCTGCCCGGCGCGGTCGGCTGGCCGGCGGATGACGACCACGATCGTGTGGCCAGGCGGGTTGCCGAGGTCGCGGACGGGCACCTGACCCCCGAGACCGCTCGGCTGCTGACCGACACCTACGGGATGACCGCCATGGCGCTCGCCAGCGAGGTCCGCGAGGACCCCAGCCTGGCGACGCCCCTGTGCCCCGGCCGCCCCGAGATCGAGCTGCAGGTGCGCTACGCCGCCCGCCACGAGCTCGCCGCGTCGGTCGCCGACGTGCTGGTCCGGCGCACCCAGCTCTTCTACCGCGAGGCCGATCAGGCCCTCGGCGCGGCGGAGCGAGTGGGGGAGATCCTGGCCGCCGAGCTGGGCTGGGATGCGGAGCACACCGCGGCCAGCGTCGAGGCCTACCGCCAGCGCGTCGCGGCGAGCCGGCGCTGGCGGTCGGGCTGATCCCACCGACAGCGGCGGTTCCCCAGGCCCTCCCCTCCGGCCCATCATGAGGGTGAAACCGCCGCTTTTCCTGTGCTCGCCGGGCGTGCCGGGTGATCTTCCTGGCGCGTGTTACCCGAGCGGGGACCGCCTCCCCACCCCGGACCGCTGTGGCCATCCTGTTCCTGCTGGTCGGACTCGCGATGCTCGTCGGCGGCGCGGAGCTGCTCGTACGCGGCGGCGGTGCGCTGGCGCTGGCACTCAAGGTCCCCGCCATGATCGTCGCGCTGACGGTCGTGGCCTTCGGCACCTCCGCGCCCGAGCTGGCGGTGAGCGTGTCCGCCGCGCTGGGGGAGGGTGGCTCGACCGAGGCGGCGCTCGCCAACGTCACCGGCTCGAACATCGCCAACATCCTGCTGGTCCTGGGCGTGGCCGCCCTGATCCGACCGCTGGTCGTCGATCGCGGACTCATCAAGCGCGAGATCCCGGCGCTGCTCATCCTGCAGCTCCTCATCCCGGTGCTGTGCATGGACGCGGTGATCGGTCGCATCGAGGGCATGCTCCTGTTCGCGGTCGGCCTCGTCTACAACGGGCTCCTCATCCGCCAGGCGCTCAAGGATCGCAGCGACGCGCTCGCGGCGGACCTGGAGGGGGACCTGCCCGATCCCGAGCCCGAGGGCATCATGGCCCGCCTCCCTGCGTTCGTGCCCGCCTGGGCCGTGCACGCGACCTTCCTCGTGTTCGGCCTCGCCATCCTGGTCGCCGGCGCCCAGCTCTTCGTGTCGGGTGCCTTCACCCTGGCCACCTGGGCCGGCTTCTCCGAGCGCTTCATCGGCCTGACCGTGATCGCGCTCGGCACCAGCGCGCCCGAGATCGCCACCGGCGCGATCTCCGCCTGGCGCGGCGAGACCGAGATCGCGCTCGGCAACTCGGTGGGCTCGAACATCCTGAACATCTCGATGGTGCTGGCGCTGACCTCCATGATCAAGCCGGTCGCCTTCGAGGACTCGGGCACCTGGATCGACCTCACCGTCGCCAACGGCGTCACCCTGCTGCTGGTGCCGATCATCCTGCTGTCCGGGCGCATCGGCCGCGTGACCGGCGGGCTCATGATCGCGGCGTACCTCGGCTACATCCTGTTTTCCCAGAGCTAGCCGGAGCTGCCGCCTGAGCAGACCGTGCGAGAGGGAGCCTCCATGCCCCGCTTTCCCGACATCACCGCCAACATCGCTGCCATGGGCGGCTCCCCCTACTCGGCCCTGGCCGGTCGGCTGAAGGCGTACGAAGGACGGACCTTTCCGCTCCATGTCGGCGACACCTGGATGGAGCCCGCCGCCTGCGCGCGACTCGAGCGCTTCACCGTGGCCGAGCACCCGGGCATGCACCAGTACCTGCCGACCCAGGGCCACCCGGTCCTGCTGGAGCGCCTCGCCGCGCGGGTCCAGGAGCGCACGGGCGTCTCCACCAACACCTCCAACGTGCTGATGACCGCGGGGGGTACCGGTGGCCTGTGTGCGCTCGCCGCCGTGCTCGTGTCGCCAGGGGACGAGGTGCTGATCGCCGCGCCGCACTGGCCCCTGATCGCCGGGCACGTCAAGATTGCAGGGGGAACGCCGGTGATGGTGCCGCTGGTCGGCGACGTGACCACCGCGGAGGAGGCCGTCGCTGCCTTCCAGGCGCGGATCACCGATCGCACCGTGGCCGTCTACATCAACACGCCGAACAACCCCACCGGCGCGGTCTACCCCAAGGCGTGGGTCGAGGGCATCGTCCGCTGGGCCGTGTCCAACGACCTGTGGGTGTGGTCGGACGAGATCTACGAGGACTACGTCTACGACGGCGAGCACGCGTACGCGCGCACCTTCGCCCCCGAGCGCACGATCAGCGCCTACAGCTTCAGCAAGGCCTACGGCATGGCGGGCAACCGGGTCGGCTACCTGGTCGGTCCCGACGAGATCATCGCCCAGACCGGCAAGGTCAGCACCCACATGTTCTACGGCGCGCCCACCGCCGGTCAGCTGGCGGCGCTCGCGGTGCTCTCTCCCGAAGGCGACGACTGGATCGCCATGGCCTACGCCAAGTACAAGGCGCTCGGAGAGATGGCGGCGGAACGCCTCGGCGTGCCCACACCCGGCGGCAGCACCTTCCTCTTCCTCGACGTCGCCGATCACCTCGACGAGCGCGGCCTCGATGGCCTGCTCCTCGACCTCGTCGGCCAGGGCCTGCTGGTCGCCCCTGGCCGCAGCTTCGGCCCCTACCCGACCCACATCCGCGTGTGCTTCACCTGCGCTGCGCCGGACGTGGTCGAGGAAGGCGTCGACGTGCTGGCGCGGCGGCTCGGGCGGTAGACAGTTCCGAGTTTCGAGTTTCGAGTCTCGAGTTTCGTCCGGAGCGATCCTTGGGCGTTGTACTGCTCGGTTCCGCTCCCGGCGCCGACGGTGCTCCTTGGTTGTCGCCAGCGAATTCGGAAGTTCGCACAGCTGCTTTCACCGCGGAGAAGCTGAGGACCCGAGGTCTGACGGAGAGGACGCTCCCCTCTCCGTGGACTCTGTGCCCTCCGAAATCTCCGTGTCAAAGCCCGTTCTTGCCCGTAGCACCCGCAACCCACGCCTCCCGCCACGAGTGCCTCCTCCACGCCCCTCATCGCCGCCCTCCCGTCCCACGGACCGAGTACCCCGCCGTCGCGCTACTGCCCTGGAGGAACCTACAGCTTCCGATGCTGCGAGATCGGCATCGAACGCCGGATCTTCCGGACTCGCTCGAGATCGATCTCGGCGAACGCCAGGCCCGAGCCGTCGCTGGCCTCGGCGATGACTGCGCCCCAGGGGTCGATGATGATGCTGTGGCCGTACGTCGCGCGGAGGCCGGCGTCGTCGTGCTCGCCGACCTGGCCGGGGGCGATGACGTAGCACTGGTTCTCGATGGCGCGGGCGCGGAGCAGGGCGTGCCAGTGGGCTGCCCCCGTGGTCGCGGTGAAGGCGGACGGCACGCACAGGATGTCGGCGCCGTGGTCGCGCTGCCAGCGGAAGAGCTCGGGAAAGCGCAGGTCGTAGCAGATGGACAGGCCGAGGGTGCCGAGCGGGGTCTCGACCACGGTGGGCTGCTCGCCGGGCTTGCAGGTCTTCGACTCGAGGAAGCGCACCGCCGCCGAGTGGTCCACGTCGAACAGGTGCATCTTGCGGTAGGTGCCCAGGATGGCGCCGTCGGGACCGAAGAGCACGGAGGTGTTGTAGCAGCGCTCGGCCTCGTCGCTGGCCTCGTTGTAGCTGCCCAGCAGGAAGTGCACCCCGTGCTGCCGGGCCAGGGCGGCGAAGCGGGCGATGGTCGGGCCGTCGAGCGGCTCGGCGAGCTCCACCTTCTCCTTGTGGGGGCCGAGGTAGTTGGTCGCCTCGGGAGTGGCGATCAGCTGGGCTCCGCGGCTGGCGGCGCGCGCCGTCAGCGTCTCGACCTGCTGCCAGTTGGCAGCCTCGTCGCTGGTTGCAGTCATCTGGACGACAGCGGCCAGGAACATGCGTGCTCCACGGGTTTCGGGGGGCGGGTCGTAACCCGGACCGGACAGACGCCGCGTGGGGTTGGTACAATGCACGGTCTGGAGACCTGTATGCGCCACCTGGCACTGTTTTCGACGCTCGGCCTGGCTCTTGTTGCCTGCAACGGAGAGTCCGGTGTCATCGTCTACAATGCGCCTCCGACCGCCGCGATCCTCTCGCCGGCGGACGGGTTCACCATCGATGAGGACCAGGTCGTCACCTTCGAGGGCCAGGTCTACGACGACGGTGATCTGCTGGGTCTCGACGTGCGCTGGCTCTCCGACAAGGACGGTGAGCTCGCCACCGCGGTGACGCCCGACCCGGACGGCCGGGTGGAGCTGGTGACCGCGAACCTCTCCGACGGCAACCACGCGATCACCCTGCGCGTGGTCGACGATCAAGGCGAGCTGGGGGCGGCGACCATCCAGGTGACCATCATCGACCTGCCCGATCCGCCGGACATCGAGGTCACCGCCCCCCTCAACGGCGACGAGCCCTCGCTGGAGGGCGAGCTGTTCGAGTTCCGCGCGGTGGTGGGCGATGCCCAGGACGATCCCGCGGAGCTGGAGGTCGTCTTCTCGTCCGACCGCGACGGCTTCCTGTGCGAGGGCACCCCTGCGCCGGACGGCGTCGTGACCTGCGATGCGGTGCCGTCGGTCGGCGCTCACCGCATCACCGGCGAGGTGGAGGACACCGACGGCAACATCGACGCGGACGACGTGTTCATGTCGGTGCGGGCCCTCGCCGACCACGACAACGACGGCGACGGCTTCACCCCCAACCAGGGGGACTGCAACGACAACAGTGACACCGTGCACCCCGGCGCCGAAGAGCTCCCCAACGGCATCGACGACGACT
>CALATR010000021.1 GCA_937891875.1 uncultured Pseudomonadota bacterium
GATCCCAGCCGAGATGCGGCGTTCCTCGACACGTTCGGTGAGTATCCGGAGCCGGAGCGGGGGTTGCCCTGAGGTCAGGAGAGCTGGTCGCGAAGGGCATGGAGCTCGGCGAGGAAGGGGGCGAAGCCGATGGGGCAGGCCCTGGCGACGGCGTCCAGGTCGAGCGCCTCGGCGATGATCGCGTAGCCCTTGGCGGTCGCTTCGATCCCGGCCTGCTGGAGGTGGCGCTCGAGGATGCCCTTCGCGTACTTGTCGCTGCCGCGTCGGCGCAGGTTCCTCTCGGGTTTCTTCGGGGGTGAGGACGCGCCGCGGGCCCGGAGCGGCTTGGGGTCGCTGAGCAGCCAGGCCTCGACCATGGGGACAGCGACGCCGACGGCGGATGGGGGTGCTCCGACAGCCTCCGCGCGGGATCGGGCATCACTCAGCGCGGCGAGGGCGGCCTTGGGCTCCCTCTTCTCGTTGCCATCGAGGTCGTGGACGAACACGACCCCCGCCACTCCATCCCGGGTGGCGTCCAGCAGGGCGTTGGCGAGTCTCCAGGCGTGGCCCTTGAGCCCGTGCGGTCGAGGCGGCGTCCTTCGCCAGAACGACCGAAGCTCCCGTGCTTCCGGGCGTTCACCTTCCGAGGAACGAGCTCGACGTCCTTCCCCAGGACCGCCGCGACGATCGGCGGCAGCGCCCCGGTCTGGCCATCCCCGTGGTCGCGCCGACCCTCGCTGCACACCCAGACGGTCGTCACTTGGCGGCGTTCCGCTGCAGGAAGCGCGCGTACAACGCTTCTTCTCCGTGTTCCGCCCACAGCTCGCCGAGGAGCTTGTGGTTCAGCTCTTCGTGGATGCCGGGGACGTCGGAGAAGCGCACGACCCTGGCGATTCCGGCGTCGTCGCGGACGCAGAAGAAGGCCTCTTCGGGCTCCACCTCGTCGAGCAGGTAGGGCATGTGGGTCGTGATGATGACCTGGGTCGGCTCGTCGCCGAGGTCGCCGCTGGCCAGCTTGCGGAGCTGGGTCAGGATCTCGCGCAGCCGGGCCGGGTGCATGCCGTTCTCGGGCTCTTCGACCAGCAGCACCGAGGGGGGCTCGGGCAGGTTGGCGAGAGCGAGGAAGGCGAGGAGCAGGATGACCCCGTCGGAGACCTCGGAGGCGGAGAACTCGGTGCGGCCGGCGCCGCGGAACTCGAGTTCGTATGCGAACTTTCCATCCACATCCGTCGGCCGCAGGGCATAGTCCGAGAGTGTGGGAACCATGGCGACAAACGCCTGCTTGAGGTCCAGGGCCCGCCGGGGGTCGGATGCTCCGAGCTGCGCGAGCAGGCTCGGCAATCCGGAGCCATCCGCGGCTAGGAGATCCGCCCCTTCTGCGGTCGTGGACATGGGCGCAGGTTGGCGCATGGCGTCCGGGTTCGGTTTCAAGAAGTGGACTCCCGCCAGAAGCCGCTGGAGCCCTCTGTGGCGCTGGCTGGTCGCGTCATCGCCGAAGATGTCACCCCGTGCGTAGGCCCAAGGCGGTTGGCCATCGAACTGCAACGCCAGGTCCTGGCCGGCGGGATCGGAGACATCTGCGCCATCGAACCGGACGCCGAGCTGGCGGCGTCCGCGGCCGCGCGGAACGCCGAACTGGAAGTCGATCGCCCACTCATCCTGCTCGCTCTGCGCGGTCATCGCGACGGTCGCGCCGCTCGACCCCTTCCGCGCCTGGGTGGAGACTCCGTCCCTGCGCTCTGGATCCGCCAATCCCGCCAACACCCGCACCGCGTTCAAGATCGTCGACTTCCCACTGTCGTTGGGCCCGACGATCACCGTCAGCGGCGACAGCTCCAGCGTCGCGTGCTCGAAGGGACCGAAGTCCCGGATCTCCAGGGTGCGGATCACAGCCATGGGACCATCCTAGTACACCCCATACTTCGCGCGATTCCGCTCGTGCTCGTCGCCGTTGCGCCCGCCGTGGAAGACGCCCTCGCGGTCGTGCAGGTAGTACCAGAACTCGGTTTCTTCCGGCTTCACCGCCGCTTCCAGGGCGGTCTGGGTCGGGTTGCCGATGGCGGTCGGGGGAAGCCCGGCGCGCACGCGGGTGCCGTAGAGGTCGGCGGGGTCCTTGAGCACCTTGCGGAAGGCCTTCTCGTCCTCCCAGATCTCGAGCTGGTAGCGGCTGGTCGCGTCGATCCCGAGCGGGGTGTCGTGATCGAGGCGCTTCCAGATGATGCCGGCGACCACGGGGCGGTACTTGTCGGTGGGCTCCTCGCGCTCGATCATGGAGGCGACGACGACCACGTCGTGCAGGGAGCGGTTGCCCAGGGCGTCGCCATGCACGTCCAGGAAGCGGGTCTTGAACGTCTGCAGCTGGCGCTCGATGAGGCGCTTGGCGCTGAACCGCTCGGCGTCGGGCGGGACCATGTAGGTCTCGGGGTAGAGGTAGCCCTCGAGGCTGGGTCCGCTGACCTCGAAGGGCAGGTCGACCTCCTTGCTGTTGGCCAGCGCTGCGTACTCGCCGGCGGAGATCCAGCCCTTCTTGGCGAGCGCCTTGTCGATGTCCTTGATCCGCCAGCCCTCGAGCACGGTGAACGGCACGTCGTCGGGGATGGGGGCGGCGCACAGGGCCTGCGCCAGCTCGCGCACGGTCATGTCCTTGCGGATGGCGTGCTTGCCGGCCTTGATGCACGTGATGTCGTCGGCCTTGAGCACCTGCTTGAAGTTCCAGGCGCTGCCGACGAGGCCGCCCTCCTCCAGCAGCGTGCCCACCCGGGCACCGGACGCGCCGGACGGGACCTCGAAGACGATCTCGGCGTGGTCGTTGGGATCGACGACCGCGTCGGGGTTGGCGCAGGCGGACAGGGGCACCAGGGCAGCGAGCAGCACGGGGCGGATGTTCACGGATCCTCCGAACGCCGAGGGTAGCTGGTGAGACCACGCACTGCGAGCCAGGGTCCAGGCGGACGCGAGGCTGGACGGCACGCGCCCGTGCCATACAGCAGTCGGCCTGGCACGGAGGCCGACATGGACCATCTCAAGGCACGGATCGAGGCAGTCTGGAACGGCGGCGACGACGCTGCGGCGGTGGAGGAGGCGCTGGCGCTGCTCGACCGGGGTGAGCTGCGGGTCGCCGAGAAGTTCCACGGCGAGTGGATGGTGCACGGCTGGGTGAAACAGGCGATCCTCCTGTACTTCCGCCAGGCGCAGATGCGGACCGGTCACTACGGCGACTACGAGTACCACGACAAGATCCCGCTGAAGACGGGCCTCGCCGAGCAGAACGTGCGCGTCGTGCCCCCGGGCACCGTGCGCTACGGCGCCTTCATCGAGCCCGGCGCGATCGTCATGCCCGGCTACGTCAACATCGGCGCGCGGGTCGGCGCGGGCACCATGGTCGACACCTGGGCCACCGTCGGCTCGTGTGCGCAGATCGGCAAGGGCGTGCACCTGTCCGGCGGCGTGGGCATCGGCGGCGTGCTGGAGCCGGCGTCCGCGCGTCCGGTCATCGTCGAGGACGGCGCGTTCATCGGGAGCCGCTCGATCATCGTCGAGGGCGTCGTGGTCGAGGAAGAGGCCGTCATCGGAGCGGGCACGACCATCACCGCCAGCACGCCGATCATCGACGTGACCGGCCCGGAGGAGGTCGTGCACAAGGGCCGCGTGCCGGCGCGATCGGTAGTCATTCCGGGCGTTCGACCGAAGAAGTTCCCGGCTGGCGAGTACCATCTGCCCTGCGCGCTCATCATCGGGCAGCGCAAGGAGAGCACGGACCGCAAGACCAGCCTGACCGACGTGCTCCGCGAGTTCGCCGTCCAGGCCTGAGGCCGGTCGATCTCCGGGGCTCGCTACGCAGCGCCCTGCTTGCCTGCGTGATGCTGGGCCATGAAGGCCTGGAACATCTGCATCATCTCGGGCGACAGCTGGGACTTGCCGTTCTTGGGCTTGGGCTGGACCAGCTTGAGGACCGAGAGCCGCTCCTTGAGGTCGACCGCGCGGTTGGCGATCTCGGCAGCCGTGCCCTCCAGCTCGGTCGCGATGCCGGCGTTGTCGTTGACCACCGCGTTGACCTCCTCGAGCCCGCCCTGCACGTTGGCCAGCGCCTCGCTCTGCTGCTGGCTCGCCTCGCTGATCTGCTCGACGAGATCGGCGGTCTGAGCGACGCCGTTCATGATCTCGGCGAAGGCCTCGGTGGTCTTCTCGGTCAGCTGGGTGCCGTGGTCCACGCTGGCGAGGGCTGCGGAGAGGAGCTCGCCGGTCTCCTTGGCGGACTCGGCGCTGCGGCTGGCCAGGTTGCGGACCTCTTCGGCGACCACGGCGAAGCCGCGGCCGTGCTCGCCGGCACGGGCGGCCTCGACCGCGGCGTTGAGCGCCAGCAGGTTGGTCTGGAAGGCGATCTCATCGATGGAGCGCAGGATCCGAGCCACGTTTCGGCTGGACGAGGAGATGCTCTCCATGGCGTCGCGGAGCTCGGACATCTGCTGCTGGCCGGTGCGGGCGCGGTCCCGGGCCTTGCGACCGGCGTCCGACGCGGTGCTGGCGCGCCCGGCGTTCTCGGCGGCCTGGGCGGCCACTTCCTGGGTGGAGCGGGCGATCTGCTGGATGGAGGCAGCCTGCTGGTTGCTGCCCGACGAGAGCAGCGAGGACGCGTCGGACATCTGGGTCATGCCGTCGCTGACGTCGCCCGCGGCGCTGTCCGCCGAGAGCAGGAGCTCGTTGAGGGCATCCTGGGCGGCGTTGTAGGAGCTGCAGAGCCGCCCGAACACGCCCTCGAAGTGGGTCGGCGCCCAGCCGTGGAAGTCGCCCTCGGCCAGGTGCTCGAGCTGGGTCAGCAGGGCGGCCAGAGGGGCGTGGATGGACTGCAGCAGGTCGCCCTGCATGGCCATGAGCTCGGCGAAGGCGCCCTCCATGCCGGCGGAGTCGACCTGGTGGGTGAGGTTGCCCTCCTTGGCCGCCTGCACCACCTGCGAGGTCGCGATGAGGAAGTGGCCGAGCTGGTTGACGACACCGTTGAAGTCGGCGCGGGCCTCCTCCAGCTCGGAGAGGAACGGGGTGGAGAGGGGCGCGACGTCGCCACGGGCCAGGGCGGCGAGTCCGGCGCGCAGGCGCCTGGTGTCCGCGTCGAAGGTCGCCTGCTGCTGCCTCAGCTCCTCCTCGACCGCGGCCTTCTCCTGCTCCTGTCGGACCCGCTCGCTGACGTCCTCCCAGCGCACGGCGGTGCCCACCGTGGTGCCGGTCCCGTCGATGAGCGCGAAGCCATGCAGGGAAAGGTGGGTCTCACCAAAGGCGATGGTCCCCTTGATGCCCTCCGGCGGCAGGGGCTTCGTCCCGTAGCCGGGCGCGCGGTGGAACCGGTCGATCGGCGTGCCCACCAGCTTGTCCACGTCGATGGGCAGGTGCTCTGCCACCGAGCGCATCAGCTCTTCCGCCGCCGGGTTGACGTAGGTGATGATCCCGCGATCATCGGCGATCATCATGGGGTTCGGCGCGCTGTGGAGCGCGAGGAGCTGGAGCGTCTCGGAGGGGGCCATGGGGGTCTTCTCCTGGAGACCCCCTCTTCGGCCCAATGAGCGCGTACTGAAGCGAAGCGTCAGTACGACTTGTGCCAGGTCTGCCACGGCTGCGCCCACACGGCGTGCTCCTGGGCGGGCTTGACCCACTCGGTCGGGCGACCGGTGTGGCCGCCGGTGACCAGGGATCCCACGGCGTCGCCACCCTCGTAGATGCGATCGATCTGGCTGCGGATGTCCGCCACGTCGGCGTCGCTCAGGGTGCCGGTGGTGGTCGCCTTGTACAGCTGCACCGTGACCCGGACCGGGAAGCGCGCGTCCCGCTCGATGGCGAGGTCGTGGATCTCGGTGAAGGGGCCTTCGGTCTCGCCGTGGCCGATGACCGCCTGCTCCATCGAGCGCGTGGACGCGGCCTCGGCCATGGGAGCCATGTCCATCTGCACCGCACCGCCGTACCCCATGGAGCTGGGGCGCTTGGGGCGGGGCGCCTGCTTGAGCGGCACCTGGATGATGAGCACGGTGTCGAGTCCGGCGTCCGCGCGGGCGCCCTGGGCGGGAGTGGTCGCGTCGCCGCCCTGGGCCTGGAAGTCGGACAGGCGCATGGCCGTGTACGGCGCGCGCTCCCCGTCGGCGTTGAAGTAGAGGGGCTCGCTCATGTAGCCCTCGTCGTTCTCGACCACCTGGATGCTCGAGCCCTCCCGGGTTGCGACGATGGTCAGCACGGCAGGCGCGCCCGAGTACGACTGGTAGTTGTAGATCACCGGGGTGAACGTCGCTTCTCCCGACTTCGGCACCGGGAGTAGCGCGGCCTGGGCGGACAGGATCACGTGGCTGTCGCGCTCCGGGGCGAGCAGGCTCTCCTTGTCCCCCTTCCACGAGCCGCGGTCGTGCAGGTGGGTGCGGAGGTCCGACAGCAGGTCGGTCACGCTGACCGGGGCGAGCTCCTTGCCGCGGGCATTGCCCGAGAGCACCCAGAGATCGTCCATCTTGAAGTCGGCGGTCTTGTCGTTGAAGTTGTCGAAGCGGATGACCGGCATCGGATGCAGTGCGCCGGACTGGTCACGCACGCCGATGGTCATGTCGCTGATGTTGGGCCCGACCGAGCTGCCCTTGTACCGGCCGGTGTCCTCCCAGGTCACGTTGACCAGGGACAGGCCGTGCTTCTGCACCACCTGCTGGGACGAGCCGTCGTAGACGAGCTTCTCGACCCGCTGGATGGTCTGGTCGAGGGAGCGCGGCGGGCGGGCGAACACCGGCAGCCCGGACGGTGCGACGTCGGCCTCGGTCGCCGGCGCCTCGATGGCCACCGCGACCTCCTGGCCGTCGAGGGGAACGAGGGGCAGGCCGAGGCCGAGCAGGGCGAGGACGGAGAAGACGGGCGTGTGCATGGTGCCTCCCAGAGGATTCGTCCGGAGAACGAGGGGAGGCGGCGCGACCTTACAGCGGCTCTACTCGCAGGCCTCGCACACGCCGCGGATCTGGACCTCGCGGGCACGGGCGATCAGGTCGGCGGCGGAGCCATCGGCCTGCAGGCGCACGTCGCCGAGGCACTGGATGTCCCCGCAGCTGACACAGACGAAGTGCGGGTGGCCGCCCTCCGTCCGGATCAGCTCGAAGCGCCAGGTGTGATCGACGTCGATCCGTCGGAGCAGTCCTGCCGTGGCGAGGTCGTTCAGGTTGCGGAACAGGGTCGCGCGGTCCCAGCCGTCTTCGCCCAGCGCGTCGACCACGTCGGCGTGGGAGCAGGGACGTTCGGAGTCGTGCAGGTGCTGCAGCACGGCCATCCGCGGACGCGTGGCCCGCAGGCCGGCGTGTCGAAGTCGGCCGCGGAGGCGATCGGAGGTGCTGCTCGCGGAGGGGCTTGCCATGGCACTTCCATAGCCCGGCAAGCCCCAGGTCCGCTCACGGCGAGCGGAGTCCGTGGGTCAAGCGAGCAGGGCGCGCAGCGTCCCGCCCGAAGCGCGGAGCGAGCTCGCGAGCGGAGTCACTGCGTCGCCTGCTGCTCTGCGATCTGGGCCTTGATCTCGTCCATGTCCAGCTCCTGGACCTTGGTCACGATCTCGTCGAGCGCGGCCGGGGGCAGGGCGCCGGGCTGGTTGAACAGCAGGACCCGGTCGCGGAAGACCATCAGGGTCGGGATGCTGCGGATCTGCAGGGAGCCGGCGAGCTCGCGCTCCTTCTCGGTGTCGATCTTTCCGTGGACGACGTCGGGGTACTTGTCCGACGAGGCCTCGAAGGTGGGGGCGAACGCGCGGCAGGGACCGCACCAGCTGGCCCAGAAGTCGAGCATGACGATGCCGTCGGTGTCGACGATCTGCTCGATGTTGTCCTTGGTGACTTCGATGGTGGCCATCGTGCCCTCTCTCGGGTCCGCGTTGCGGACGGTGGAACGTACGTGTTGGGCTATCGGCCCAGAGCTACTCACCGGGAGGGTTGTTTCAAGGGGCGTTGCGATCCTGTTCCATTGCGAGACAGATCTGCCTCCCGACCTCCTCGGACGCGATCCCGTTGTCCAGGAGCACCGGCGGGGGGCCGGTGTCCTCGAGCACGTCCGTGGTGATGTGGCACGGCTCCATGCTGTGCACGTACAGGCGGACGCGCATGCGGTGGGTTGTCGCACCCTTGTGGTAGTGCACGTCCAGGTCCACGTAGCGGTCGTGGCTCCCGCCGCCGAAGAAGGATCCCGAGGAAGAACCAGCAATCTCCGCGCGATCGAAGTCGGCCATCGGGTGACCCACGTCGAACATCGGCTCGGCGGCGGCGAGCACCACGTCCGAGGGCAGCGGCTGCATCAGCCCGCAGCTGGCGAGCAGGGCGGTGGCGACGAGCCCGATCGGCGCCCTCATCCCTCCGCCCGGGCCTTGTCGACCCGCGCGTGGATCTCGGCGAGCGTCTCCGGCGACAGGTCCGCGAGCGCCTCGATCACGATCTCGGACAGGAACAGGAAGTCCGCGTCGGTGATGATGCCGACCAGGCTGTTGTCCCCGTCGACGACCGGCAGGCAGCCGTACTTGTGCTCCCGCAGGAGCTGGGCCGCGCGGTCCAGGTCCACGTCCGGGGTGATGCTCTCCACGTCGGTGCGCATGTACTCGCGGACCTTCGAGCGGCTGGCGTGGATCTGGCGGTCGACGCTGGAGCCCACGGGGAGGTATGCGCGGAGCAGGTCGCGGTGGGTCAGGAGTCCGACGAACTTGCCGTCCTTGACGCACGGCAGGTGGCGTACGCGGGAGAGGTTCATGACCTCCTCGGCGGAGATCAGCGGCGAGTCGGCGTGCAGCACGATCACGTCGGTGGTCATCAGGTCGCGGACCTTCATCTGTCCTCCTGGCCCGGGGAGCTCGTCTCGTCGGATGGGCCGGAGGTCGAGGATACACCGAGGGGCAGCTCCAGCTGGGGTCGTTCGCTCGGGTCGACCAGGCCCGCCACCCCGACCCCGACGAGCCGGACCGGTCGCTCACCGGCCTCGGTCCGCCGGAGCAGGGCCCGCGCCTCGGTCGCGATCCGCTCGGTGTCGGCGGTCGGCTCGGCCAGGGTCGCGGCGCGGGTGACGGTGGAGAAGTCGTCGTAGCGGACCTTGACCTGCACGGTGCGGCCGAGGCGACCTCCCTGGCGCAGACCCGCTCCCACGCGCTCGGCCTGCTCGGCGACGATCTGGTCGAGCAGGGCCAGGTCGCCGATGTCCTCGGCGAACGTGCGCTCGGCGCTCCAGGACTTGCGCTCCCGGTGGGCGCGCACCTCGCGCGGGTCGATGCCGTGGGACAGACCCCAGAGGAAGGCACCGTGCTTGCCCAGGCGCTCCTCCAGCAGGCTGCGAGGCAGGGCGGAGAGCTGGGCGACCGTGTGGGCACCCATGGCCAGCAGGCGCTTCTCGGTGGCCGGGCCGACCCCCCAGAGCTTGCGCACGGGCAGGGGGTGGATGAACTCCAGCACCCGGTCGGGCCGGACGACGGTGAGCCCATCCGGCTTGTTCCAGTCGGACGCGATCTTGGCCACGAACTTGAGCGGCGCGACCCCGACGCTGCAGGTGAGCCCCAGCTCCTCGCGAACCCGGGCGCGCAGGTACACGGCGGCCTCGGTGCCGCTGGGCAGACCCAGGTGGTTCTCGGTCACGTCCAGGTACGCCTCGTCGAGGGACAGGGGCTCGATCACCTCGGTCAGATCCTCGAGGATCTGGCGCAGCTGGCGAGAGACGGCTTTGTACCGGGCGAAGTTGGGCCGGACGAACACGAGGTCGGGACACAGGCGCACCGCGCGGGCCGAGCTCATCGCCGAGTGGATGCCGAAGCGGCGGGCCTCGTAGCTGGCCGCCGCGACCACGCCGCGCCCCTCCGGCGAGCCTCCGACCACCAGTGGCCTGCCACGCAGGGAGGGGTCGTCGCGCTGCTCCACCGACGCGTAGAAGGCGTCCATGTCGAGGTGCAGGATGCGGCGGACGGGCTCGCTCACGACGAAGCCCCTATCCACATCGGCGGACAGGGGCTCCACAGGGTCGCTGCGTTCAGCGAGCTAGCGGCTCTTGCGACGGCGGAGCAGGGCGGCGCCGAGCAGCAGGCCCAGCGCGCCGAAGCCCGTGGTGCCGCCCAGGCTGTTGCAGCTGCCGACGGCGCGGCGGACCTGCACGGTCAGCTCGGCGGCGTCCTGGCCGGCGAAGCCACCGACGTTCTGCACGATGCGGTAGTCACCGGGCTCGTCGAACTCGATCTCGGGCTCCCAGCCGCCGTACTCCCGCCACAGGTTGCCGTCCTCGTCGTAGACCTCCCAGACGAGGTTGGTGATGCAGCCGTAGGTGCTGACGTCGGTGCGGTTGACGATCTGCCAGGTCAGACCCTCGATCGGCTCGATCTCGAAGCCGGCGGCGGGCACGTCGCACGCGGTGATGATGCCGGCGCGGTCGACGCAGTGGGTGTTGCTGGTCTCGCCGAGCTGCGTCGTGGCGCACATCTGGATGCTGAAGTTGCCGGCGCGGTCGTAGACGTGGGTCGCGTCGATGCCCTCGCTGGTGGTGCCATCGCCCCACTTCCAGGTCACCTTCGTGACGTCCTCGATCGCGTGGTACTCGACCTGGCAGCGGACTTCCATGTCCACCACGCCCAGCGAGTTGGAGTTCGGGTCCTCGGGATCGAGGCGGCGGTTGCACACGAAGCCGGGAGGCGAGCCGGCGCGGGTGATGAACGGCACGCCGCGGGCGAGCATCCAGCCCAGGTACTTGTCCACGCGGATGTTGCCCGCGGGGCCGGAGCCGCACGGGACCGCGACGTAGGAGGCGATCGAGACCTGGACGTAGCTGTCGCCCGAGTAGACGACGCCGGGACCGCCCGAGTCGCCCTGGCAGGTGGACTGGTCTCCGTCGAAGGTGATGACCTGGTCCGCGAAGTTGGCGTCGTCCGGGTAGTCGTCCTCGCCGATCTCGATGATCGGCACGGTGCCCCAGCGCTGGGTGCCGGAGTCGCTGCGGCTGGACGACGTGATGCCGTAGCCGATGTGCGTGACCTCGAGGTCGTACCAGCTGGAGTCGATGTCCGACTCGTTGAGGGCCATGGGGACGATGCCGGTGAGCGGCTCGGCCAGCTGGATCACCGCGATGTCGTGGCCCTGGTTCGCGTCTCCGCCCCAGTCGTAGGAGGAGTGCACGTAGATCTTCTCGGACTGCGCGCTCTGCAGGATCTCGGAGTCGGGCTCGATGCCCACGAAGGCCGTGATCTCGTCGCCCTCGAAGCCCTCGGGGATGCAGTGGGCGGCGGTGAGGAGCCAGTAGCCGGCCGGGTCGACGATGGACGCGGTGCAGGAGCCCGAGCTGTGACGGATCTGCACGACCTCGGGGTACTGCCCCTGGGTCGACAGCTCACCGTTGACGATGTTGCTGTCCTCGGCGTTCTCCTTGCCGTTGTCGAACGACTCGCCGTCGCCGCCGGAGCCATCTCCGGTCGCGAAGGCGGTGGTGGACAGTGCCAGGGCCAGAGGCACGAGCAGCAGGCGGGTCATGGCGGTCTCCTCGGAGGTCGGGCGCACGCTAGGTGCCCCGCAAGTTCGCGAGGTTAACGCCAGCGGGCGTGACCCACAACGACCGTCACCCGCCGTCTTCGGATCCACCGCGGACGAGGTCGTCGACCATGCGACCCAGCTGCTCGCGGGTGAGCGTCATGTCTGCGGCGCGCCGCTCGCCGCCGCGGTTGCGGGTGAACCGACGGACCTCGGCGGATCGGTCGCGGACCTCGACGTCGATGAAGCGATCGTCGCGCATC
>CALATR010000022.1 GCA_937891875.1 uncultured Pseudomonadota bacterium
CTCGGGCGACCGCGACGCACGGCCCGCCGCGCCTTCTCCCTGGCCTCGTCCTCGAGGGTCTCGTGATGGGCGTCTTCGAGGGCGTAGAGCTTGCGGATCGAGCGCGTGTACTCGCGCCAGGGCCGCATCGTGGCGATCACGTGGTCGACGTAGGCGATGTCCGTGCGGATGAGGCCAGGGACAAAGACCTTGACCACCACCCGCTTCGTCTCCTCGGGCCGGAGGTAGGCGCCGGTCTTGGGATCCGGGTTGGTCGCGTAGAACACGCCCTGGCGGAAGGGGGACTCGTAGAAGCCCTTCGGGTTGGCGTCCCGGATGCTCTCGCCCCACGACCCCGAGAAGGCCTCTCCCAGGACGGGCAGTCCCGCCGCCTTCAGCGCCTGCATCCACATCGAGGTTCCCGAGCGCTTGGTGCCGGTGACGATGATCACGGGGACTCCTTGGGTTGGCGCCGCACGGCGCTCCGTCGGGCGCCCGTGACCGGAGCGGCCGTCGCCGTCCGCTGGCTCACTGGTTCCTTTACATGCCCTTCACATCTTGGGACACTGCGCGGCGATCGATGGAGGGTCGATGATCACGATCGTCGGCGGAGGCACTGCGGGCTGGCTCTCGGCCCTGATCGCGCGCCAGTTCTTGCCGGGTGCGCGGATCGTGGTGGTCGAGAGCAAAGAGATCGGCATCCTCGGCGCGGGCGAGGGGACCACTCCGCACTTCGTAGGGAGGTTCCTGGATTTCTGTCAGATCCCCATGTCGGAGCTGGTCAAGCACTGCGGCGCCACGTTCAAGAACGGCATCCGCTTCGTGAACTGGCGGGGGGACGGCAGCAGCTACTTCCATCCCTTCATCAACGACGTCTCCGGCAGCCCGAAGATGCCGCACTTCCACCCGGAGCGGTGGACCCCGCCGGAGGAGGTCGACTTCACGACCCTGGCCTCGCTGCGTGGCAAGTGCCTGATGCGGCCGCGTCCGGCCGGCGCCGAGGTCGGGCGCAACCCCCTGGCGAGGGTCGACCACCTCGGTGCGTTCGCGGTGCACTTCGACGCGAAGCGGCTGGCCGCGTACCTCAAGCGCGTGGCCCTGAGCCGCAACGTGGAGCACATCGAGGACACCGTCACCGCCGTGCTTCCCGACCCGTCCGGGGGGATCGACAGCCTGGTGCTCGCCGACAACGGGCGGATCGGTGGGCGCCTGTTCGTGGACTGCACGGGCTTCTCGCGGGTGATGCTGGGCAAGCACTTCGGCGTGCGCTGGATCGACGTCGCCGAGAGCCTGCCGGTGGACCGCGCCCTGCCGTTCTTCCTGCCCCTCGACGGACCCCGCCCCCCCTTCACCGACGCCATCGCCATGGAGGCGGGCTGGGTGTGGAAGATCCCGGTCGAAGGCCGATATGGCTGTGGCTACGTCTACGACTCCGACTTCATCGGCGACGACGATGCCCGCGCCGAGGTCCGCCGCATGTTCGGAGCGGAGGTGGACATGCCCCGCGTCCTCTCCTTCCGGGCCGGCTACCACGAGAAGATCTGGGTCAAGAACTGCTTCGGCGTCGGCCTCGCCACGGGATTTCTGGAGCCGCTGGAGGCGACCAGCATCTGGGCCTCGCTACTGTCGCTGATCGAGCTGTTCCAGGTCCACCTGGCTCAGGAGGACGACCGTGCGCACGACGCGATGAACGACTTCCATCGCCGCCTGCACGAGCGCATCGTCGACTTCCTCTACCTGCACTACATGGGCGGCCGCTCGGACACCGAGTTCTGGCGGACCCTGCGCGAGCGCACGAAGGCACCGGAGATGTCGGCGGAGATCCTCGACGGCGGCCTGCGCTGGCCCTTCGAAGAGGACCCGCGCAATGCGGGTCATCCCTCTCCGTTCCCAGCGGTGTCGTGGCTCTGGATCGCCGCTGGGGTCGGCCTGCTGGACCGCAAGGCCATGGCCCGGTACTGGAGCTACTTCGCCCTGTACGACGGGTTCGAGGAGCGGATGAAGGAGCACGGGGACCGCCTGTCCGGCATCGCGGACGGCTGCATCGATCACGAGCGCATGCTGGAGCAGCTGCGCACGTTCTGACTGGGGACCGGATGCTCGACAGCCTTCGCCACTTCGTGCTCGTCGTCGAGTGCGGGACCTTCACCGAGGCGGCCCGCCAGGCCCACCTCACCCAGCCGGGGCTCTCGGCCTCCATCAAGCGGCTCGAGGACGCCTTCGGAGCCCAGCTGCTGCACCGCTTGCCCCGCGGTGCGGCCCCCACCGCTGCGGGCTCGGCGCTCCTTCCCCGTGCCAGGGCTGCGCTGGCCGCGGTGGAGGAGGGCAGACGCGCGGTGGTCGAGGTCCTGGGTCTTCAGGCGGGCGAGGTCCGCGTCGGCGGCGGCACGGTCGCCTGCACCTACCTGCTGCCCAACCACCTGGCGGCGTTCCGCGAGCAGTATCCGGGCATCACCGTCCGCCTGCGCGAGGCGCGCACCCCCGACGTTCCCGTCGAGGTCGAGGCCGGGCGACTCGATCTGGGGATCGGCGAAGGAAGCGGTGATCCGGGGCGGTGCGATCCCTTCGCCAAGGACGAGCTGGTCATGCTGGCGAGCCCGGAGGCGGCCGAGCAGTGGTGGGACGGCAGCCGCCTGCGCCCGGGGGCACCCGCGATCACCTTCCCCGAGGGCACCTCCCTGCGTGCCGCCTTCGACCGGGCCTTCGACGACCTCGAGATCGTCAGCGAGGTCTCCAGCGTGTCCACCTCCAAGGGCTTCTTGCGCGCGGGCCTCGGGGTCGGGCTGATGCCGCGGGTCGCGGTCGAGGTCAACCTCGACCTGCACCGGCTCGTCGTCCTGCCGGACCCCCGCACGCCCCCGCCGCGCCAGCTGTCGATTTTTCATCGCGGTACCGAAAGACTTACTCCGGCTGCAACAGCCCTGAGAGCCGCCTTGCTGGCGGGTTCTGGGCTTGCCTGAACCTGTCAGGCCGCGACTTCGAGCGGGTGGCACGATACGGGTGGTACAGGTTCGTCAAGGAGCTGTCCATGCCACACCGTCCCCCCCATGCCCCGGACCTGGATGTCCGCCGCCACCGCCGCGGCAACTACTCCATGATCCTCGGCGTGATGATGCCGATCTTCCTCGGCTTTGCCGCCCTCTCGGTCGACACTGGCTGGATCCGGATGGCCGAGAGCCAGGCCCAGGACGTGGCCGACGCCAGCGCGCACGCCGCCCTCATCGAGCTGCGTCGCAGCGGTGATCAGGCCCAGGCCAAGGCCGCCGTCGACACCATCGTGTCCAAGAACAAGGTCGCCAACGGCCACGCCACGGTGGACGACGTCATCTTCGGCTCCTGGGAGCGCGGCGGCGCCTTCTCCGAGACCACCTACCGGCCCAACGCGGTCACGACCGAGGTGAGCCGCACCGAGGGCACCGACGGCGTCGAGCTGCTCTTCGCGCGTATCTGGGGCCGGGACGAGGCATCGGTCGAGGCGTCGGCGGTCGCGGCGAGCCGGAGCCTGCACGCCATCATCGTCATGGACATCACCGGCTCGTTCTCCGCCGAGATCTCCGAGGCGGCCAAGGCCGCGGTCGCGTTCCTCGACATCGTGAACGACAGCCATGGCAAGTACGACAAGATCGGGATGTCGACGTTCTACTACATCTACGGTCACGAGCGCAGCCCGCTGACCTACCTGGATGACGAGGTCGCCATCACCGCCATGCGCGCGGACTGGCTGTCCATCCGCCACGCCTCGCGGATCTCGGGCTCCTACCCCGACGCCGAGTACCCGGGACCGCGGCCGCACATGCCTCGCGAGTACGACCGCGAGCAGGGCACCGACCACCACGTCGGCGTCGTGATGGCGCGCGACATGTTCGACCGGGAGACCGACCCCTTCGCCTACCGCGCCATGGTCGTGCTCACCGACGGACAGCCCATCAACCTGCGCGAGTCCACCGTCCGCGATGACATCGGCTACGTCGACGATCGCTGGAACGTCTACGAGGGCCCGGTCCCCCACACCATCGATGAGATCAAGGTGGCCGCCGTCGCCCAGGCGACCGAAGCCTGGGATGACCAGCGCGTGCACACCTGGGTCGTGTCCTTCCGCGAGGCCAACGACTTCATGCGCAACATGGTCCACGGCGACGGCGTCTTCTACCACACGACCAACGCCAACGAGCTGAAGCCGATCTTCGAGGAGATCGCCCACTCGCTGCCGCTGCTCATCGTCGAGTAGCTCGCCTTCGAGGCGGATTTCGGGGCGACCTCGGCACAGCCGGGGTCGCCCTTCGGCGTCTGAGGGGCTGGCTGCCGGGGAGATCCGGGGGAGGGGCGGCTGCGGATCCGCTGACGTGGAGCCGCGTTGCTTCGGGCGGGGGAGTGGCGGCTCGGTCTCCAGTCTCCAGTCTCCAGCTTCGGCCGGCTGGGGAGAGGTCGGGCCGTGCAGCTGGGTCGCGGTTCGTGGCACCGCTGGGATTCGTCCCAACCACCGACGGAGAGGTGCCCGCGCGGGCACTGTGTTGCGCCTGCACCGAACCGCGCGCGTCTTCGGCAGCGTCGGAGGACTGGAGACTGGAGACTGGAGACTGGAGACCGACTCGCCGGGGACCTGGTTGCGGCAACGCGACTCTCCGCCAGCACGTTCGAGGCCGCGAGACTAGTCCGGCGGGCCGAAGCGCTTGCCGTCGGTCCGGCCGAAGTCCTCTTCCGGGACGGCCACCTGGCGGCCCCACTGCTGGTCGCCCAGGGTCAGGGTGCAGCTGTCCACGTCCCAGCCGGCGGGCTCCCCGGTGACCGGGTCCTTCGGGGGATCGCCCTGCCACGGGGTCGCGCAGGTCGTGCGATCCAGGTTCAGGAGCAGGGTGACGGCGAGCCGCCCCCGATCCGCCGCCCGCACCGAGGTGAACCAGTCCTCGAGGCCGTGGTCGGTCATGGCGGCCAGCACGTCCACGGTGTCGCGGGTGCTGTCCGGCGGACGCTCGGCCGGTCCGGGCACCGGCGCGCCCGGGGTGTCCATCGCCTCGCTGACGCCGCCCCACCACGCGCCCGCCGCTTCGAACGCCGCGGTGAGCCCCTTCGCGTCCAGGTTCAAGGCGACCGGCGACGACAGACCCCGGCGCAGCATGCGGGTCGCGCGCTGCTCCACCAGGATGCTGGCCGGCGGACTGGTCGACAACAGCGCCATCGCCAGCACCGTGCCCTCCTTGCGCACGTCCTCGGGCACGTCCTGCTGGACCAGCCAGAAGGCCAGACCGTCCGCGCCGGCGGCGACCAGCTCCGACCCCAGCTCGGTGCGGTTCGGATCGGCGGCCATGAGGTCCTGCCCCAGGGCCCAGGTCCGCACCGCCCAGGCCCGGGCGCTGACCGCGTCGCCGTTGTTCCACGCCCGGCGGACCAGCAGCGGGCTGCTGCGGGCGATGTCCGAGAGGTCCTCGGTGTTCACGCCCTCGAGCGCGCCCAGCTCGCGGCAGGTGGTGGCGTCCAGGATGGCGTGCAGACGGGACTCTGGCGTGGGGTGGTCGTAGGTGGCGCCGTCGTCCACCGGCGCCTCGCCGCCGGGCTTGGCCACCGGCTTGACCGTGCTGCGCTGGGCCTCCACCAGGGTCGGCCCGAAGGCGCAGCTGCGGGTGAGCACCGCTTCGGGCAGGGCGCGCGGCAGCTTCACCGGCGCATTGTCCAGGTTGAACACCAGGCGATCGCGGATCTCCTCCGCGGTGGGTTCCGGCGCGGGCATGTTGCGCAGCGCCAGGTACCCGGCCGCGACGGCCACCACGCCGAGTCCGAGGCCGATGAGGAACGAGCTTGACCCTTTCATGCTTCTCCCAGAGGGCCCATCCTTGCAGACGGCTTGCCGATCGTGCTCTACCGCGTCGCTGACACCGATGGAGACAGGGTGCGACATCCTGCATCCCAAGCCAGGAGCCGTTAGAATACGGACGTCCCGGGATGGATCCATGACTGACGAACACCCGACAGAGTCCGGCCAGCCTGCAGTCGCGCGTGCGGCGCGCCGCCGTCGACGCGGTGCCCACGTGGTCGAGTTCGCGCTCACCCTGCCCGCCTTCGTCATGATCCTCGCGGGCACATTCGACTTCGGCTGGCTGTTCTTCCAGCAGGCGATGCTCGACAACGCGGTCCACGAGGGGTGTCGCGCAGGTGCGGTCGTCGACCCTGCCAGCGCGAATCCCGAGGACACGGCAGAAGACAAGATCCGCGAGCTGCTCGACAGCACCGGCCAGAAGTGCCCGGACGACAGCACCTGCGAGGTCACCATGTCCCGCACCGGTGTCCGTCCGGCCATCAGCTTGCGCTGCGACGTGGAGCGCAACTATTCCCCGCTGTTCGGCATGGTCCCCCACCCCGATCGGATCGGCTCTCGGACGCTCGTGCGCTTCGAGTGGCAGGATCTCGTCGACTAGGAACCCGGAGCTCTCATGCGTACTCGTAGACAGAGACTGGGTGGAGCGGCGATCGAGTTCGCCCTGTGGCTGCCCGTCATCATGACCATGATCAGCGGCATCATCGATGTGTCGTGGATGATGTCCCGCTACCACCAGGTCGTACGGGCCGCCCGCGACGGTGCCCGCGTGGGCGTCGCGATCATCGAGGACGACGACACCACGTACGGAGCCGAGATCAAGGCCGCGGCCGAAGATCACGCCGAGGCGTTGATGGACGGCGTGGGCCTCGAGTGCTCGACCAACCCCAACTGCGACGTCGTGGCGGACATCGTGACCGAGGACGGCCTCGACTACCTGGAGGTCTCCGTGACCTACCGGTACGAGCCCATGATGGGCATCCTGCCCCTGCGCACGGACCTCAACTCCGCCTTCACCATGATGCTGCAGCAGCAGGACTAGCGGACCGTCGGGCCGCGTAGCGAGACCGGAGGTCTGCTAGAACGCCGAGATCGTTCCACGCAGTGGGGCGACCGAAGGGGCCGTAGCAAGGCAAGCCGCGCGAATGACACCGCCATGAGAAACGCCGAAGGCGGA
>CALATR010000023.1 GCA_937891875.1 uncultured Pseudomonadota bacterium
CCGCCGCCGCAGCCGCCATTGCCGGAGCCGCCGCCGCCGAAGCCGCCGTACGCCGGGTACGCGCTGGTGCCGCCGCCGGTGGCGCCGTTGGTGAAGGAGCGCCCGCCGTTGAGCGCGTCGTACTCGCCGGTGCCGTTGTTGGTGATGGCACCTGCGCCCGAGCCCCAGCTGGACGAGGACACGATGCCGCCGTCGCCGATGGTGGACGACGCCTTCAGTCCGCATCCATGGGTGGTGTTGTGCATCGAGCCGGTGCCTGCCATCTGGGCGGTCGCCGCCGAGCAGCCGTTCTGGTCCACCGCCGCGCGGGTACCGCCGCCGCCGCCCGCGACGACAAACGGCGTGCCGTCGGACCGCACGACGAAGCTCCCGCCGCCCCCGCCGCCGTTGCAGCTGTTCACGACGCCGGTCTGGCCGACCACGATCTCCAGCTTGTCCCCGGCCCTCAGGGGGAAGTCACCCCGCATGCGGGCGCCGAGTCCACCGATCCGGCCCGTCTCGGCGCTGATGCCCTGGGCGCCGTACGCCTCGATCCGGTAGGTGCCCGTCGTCGGGACGGTCCAGATCTGCTTGCCGCCGCTCACGGTCACCTCACCCGCCAGGGTGCTGCCCGCGTAGCTGGTGTTGCACGCGGCCTGGGTCGGGCCGTTCTGCCCGGTGGCGGCGCAGTGGTTGAACGTCCGGATGCCGGCCCACCGCTTGACCTTGACCGACGCGGTGGCGGTCGCGCCGTCTTCCTCCCCATCGTTCGGGGTGACCGTGCAGATCCACTCCTCGCCCTCCTTGGTGACGCCGGTCGGGATGGTGTCGCCGGTGAAGGTGGTCGTCTTCGGGCTCGAGTACGCCGAGCCGTCCACGGTCCAGGTCGCGGTGTAGCGGATCGAATCGCCGTCGAGGTCGGTGGCGCTGGTGTCGATGACGCACTGGATGGCCTCGCCCTCGACGCTGCCGTCGAGGACCACCGCCAGGCCGGCCGGCGGGCTGTTGAGCACCTCGACGCTCTTCGTCGTGAAGGCCACGCCGTCCTCGTCGCCATCGTTGGGCACGACCTCGGCCGCGATGGTGTCGCCCTTGCTGAAGGAGGTGCGCCCGTCCAGGGTGCCGCCGGTCGAGACCGAGCTGCCGTTGACCAGCCAGGTGACGGCCGGGGAGACCGCGTCGTCGTCGGCGTCGAAGAGCTCCAGCGTCACGCCGATGACGTCGTTGGTGTAGATGTCGGATGCGTTGATCGCCGCGTCGACGACCTCGGGGGGCGTATTCTCGATGACCAGCGGCCCGAGCACGAGCGGCGTGCCGGGATCCTCGCCGTCGAAGGGCGTGAGCTCGACGGTGATCTCCTGCCCCTTCGCGTGGCTCGCGGCGGGCAGGGTCGCGGTGGTGCCCACGGGGGTGCCGTCGACCGACCACACGTAGGACAGGGTGACCTCGTCGCCGTCGACGTCCTCGGTGACGGTGGAGAAGACGCCGACGTCGTCGGTGGTGCGGGCGTCCGACGGGTCCAGCTCGCCGCCCGAGACCGACGGCGCGGTGTTGCCCACGACGACCGCGGCCGACGTGACCGGGGTGCCCGAGAGCGAGCCATCGAAGGGGGTGAGCACGCAGGCGACGCTGTCGCCCTTGTCGAACAGCAGGCCGCCGATGGCGTCGTCGGTCGTCACCTCGATGTCGTTGACCAGCCAGGCGGTCTGGTAGCCCTCGGGGTCGCCGTCGGCGTCGGACCAGCCGGTGCCGACGCAGGTGGCGACGCTCGCCTCGACCAGCTCCGCGGGGGTGACGCTCGCGCTTGCCACCGAGGGACGCGAGTTGCCGATGGTGACGCTGGCGCTGACCGGCTGACCGTACGCGGCCTGGTCGCGCGGGCTTGCGGTGACCTCCCAGACCTGGTCCTTCGACGTGGCCGAAGACGGCACGGTCGAGCCGTCGTAGGCGGTCGCCGCGCCGTCCACCTTCCAGCTGTACTCGAGGGTCACGGCGTCTCCGTCGACGTCCGACCCCTCGCCGGTCGCGGTGATGTCGTCGTCGGTCGACACCTCCTCGGGCAGGGAGACGGTGGCGGTCGGCGGGGTGTTGACGACCGTGATCGACGCGGTCACCGGCGGTGAGTCCTCCTTGCCGTCGCTGCCCACGACCGTGACCTCCCAGACGTCGCCGCGGGAGGTGAGGTCGGAGGCGACGGTCTCGCCGGTCACCTCCGTGGGCTGGCCGTTGCGGGTCCAGGACCAGGTCAGCGTGAGGTCGTCCCCGTTGGGGTCGCTGATCGCGGTGTCGATGACCGCCACCAGGTCGTCGCTGGTGGTCGGCGACTCCGGGCCGATCGAGACGGCACCGCCCTCGGGGGGGTCGTTGCAGCCGGTCAACAGGGCCACGGCAAGAACGGTGACGGGGAGCGCGCGCATGAAACCTCCGCTCCCACCATCGTCCGAGGGGACCCTCGCTGTCGACTGCGATCGATTTCAGCCCGCCTTCGTGCCGTCCTCCGGCGGGGACTCCGCGCCGCGCCGGGTGAGGAAGCGAACCAGGTCGAACGCGCTGACGCCGACCAGCACGACGATCGGAGCACCGTGGAGGACGAGGTCGAACCAGTCGATCGGCGCCATGCCGACCGCACCTCCGGCGACCCAGCGGATCTTGCCGATGAGGTGCGGTTCTTCGGTGAACGGGGCGAGCCCCAGGGCCAGGGAGGCGATGACGAGGGGGACGTACTTGGTCATGATGCGTCCTTGTGCAATCCGGATATCCTGTGCTCCCTTGCAAAGAGGAGGCCAGCATGCTGACCGCCGCCGACGTGATGACGACGGATCTGAAGACGGTGTTCGAGACAGACGACCTCGCCGTGGCGTGGGACCTGATGGAGGACGGGCGCTTTCGCCACCTCCCGGTCGTGGACGAGGACGGGCGCCTGGTCGGGCTGCTCTCCCACCGCGACCTCGCCCGGCACGCGCTCGGAGGGGTCGAGGACCTGCCGATGCAGGAGAAGCACGCCGTGCTCGCCGGGCAGGAGGTGTCCAGCATCATGGTGCGCACCCCCGAGACCGGGGAGCCGTCGGAGGACCTGACCGACATCGCCGAGCGCCTGCTCGAGAACAAGTTCGGCTGTGTGCCCATCGTCGAGGGGGACCGCCTGGCCGGTCTCATCACCGAGAGCGACTTCGTGCGGATCTTCCTCGAGCAGGAGAGCTAGTGCGCGCGCTCCCCGTGCTCGTCATCGCGCTGCTGCTGCCCGCGTGCGTGTGGCGGACCGACTCCCCGCAGGACCAGCCCACGGTCGTGCCCGATCTGGACGGGGTCGATCCGGTGGACACGGACGAGGCCGGCGGTCCGGAGCGGGTCGCGCCGGGGATCACCCGCAAGGTGTCCCAGCTGCCGGACGGCGACGAGCTGGTGCAGGTCCACGTCGACCTCGACGAGGCCCAGCTCGAGCCGCCCCCACAGCTCGACCTGCTCCCGCGCCCGTTCACCGCCGCGCAGATCCGCGACTCCCTCACGACGGGCACGAAGCTCGGATTCCACGTGAGCGGCTCGCGCACGCCCGAGGCGGACGTGGTCTGGGAGATCACCTCCCACGCGGACGACGGCGTCGAGATCACCTACGAGGTCCTCACTGCCGACGGCGAGCGGCGTCCCCCGGAGGCGGAGACCTTCTCCTGGGCGCAGCTGGAGGAGCACGCGTCCTACCCGACCGAGATCGCCTCGCGCACCGAGGGCGAGGTCACGGTGGGGTCGGGCACCTACAAGGCCACCCGCTACGACGTGCGACCGCCCGACGCGTTCCCGCCGGTGGTCGAGAGCTTCTGGTTTGCCGACACCATCCCCGGGCCCCCGGTCCTCCACACGATCGAGGAGGGCGGTCAGCTGGTGCACCGCATGGAGCTGACCACGTTCGAGCGGCCGAAGAAATAGTCAGGACGCCTGGGACAGCGGAGTCGTCATCCACCGGGCCAGGAGCGTGCTGACCTGGCCGGGGGTGGAGTGGTCGGCGATCACGTCGTCCCAGCCGTCGGCGAGACAGCGGTCGCGGGTCTCGGGGCGGGCGCAGGCGACCAGCGCGGTCAGGTGGCCGACGCTGTCCACGATGTCCCGCAGATCGTCGACCGAGCCCACGCCGACGCGGCTGACGTCGACGAAGGCGAGCTCGAAGGGGTGCTCCGCCAGGTGCAGCATGGCGTCCTCGAGGGTGACGACGTGGATGGCGGGCACAGCCAGCTGGCGCAGGGCGCCGACCAGCCAGGCCTCGGAGCGACCCACCACCAGCACCCGCGCCCCGGGGACCGGCTCCAGGACGTCGTCGTCCTCGTCGGCGTCCGCATCGCTGGGCAGCAGCTCGGGCAGCATGCCGCCAGCCAGCTGGAACGGGATCTCCAACGTGAACCGCGAGCCGCCGTGCTGGTTGGGCTCGTAGTCGAGGGTGCCGCCCAGGTGGGCGACCAGCTGGCGGCACATGGACAGGCCCAGGCCAGCGCCCTCCTTGCTGCGCGAGAGTCCGCCGTGAACCTGGGTGAACGGCTCGAAGATCTGTTCGCGCATGGACTCGGGTACGCCGGGGCCGGTGTCGACAACGTCGATCTGCACCCGGGCCCCGGTCGGCGTCTCGGCGGTCGCCAGCACGACATCGATCTCGCCCATGGCGGTGACGTCGACGGCGTTCTTGACCAGCTCGCCGACCACGCGCCGCAGCCGGGCCCGGTCCCCCATCAGCATGCGGGGGCCGCCCGGTGCAGCGACCAGCTCGAGGGCGACGCCGCGGGCGAGCACGGACTCCCGGAACTCGTCGAGCAGGTCGCGCATGACCTCCTCGACGTCGAACGGACGCTGCTCCAGCTCGACGTCTCCGCCGCTGACCTGGGTGTAGTCGAGGATGTCCTCGACCAGGGTCGCGAGCCGGCGCGAGCTGGACGCGGCGGCGGCCACCAGCAGGCGCTGCTCGCCGTCCAGCTGCCCGTCCTCGAGGAGCTGGAGGCTGCCGACGACGCCGTTGAGCGGCGTGCGAAGCTCGTGGCTGACCGCGGCGAGGAAGGCGGCCTTGGCCTCGTTGGCGGTCTCGGCGTTCTCCCGGGCGCGCTCCAGGGCGTGCAGGGCGTCGCGGGTCTGGCGGCGCTCGTGC
>CALATR010000024.1 GCA_937891875.1 uncultured Pseudomonadota bacterium
CCGAGACCGGCCTGCCCACGGTCGCCCCCCTGCTCCAGCCCCTCGATCCGCTCGTCAACGCCGTGCTGGAGCACCGCCATGGCCGACGCTGATCCCGCAGGCGACGCGCTCGCCTTCCTGCGCGCGTTCGACCGCCTCGAGGTCGGCCCTCCGAAGGTCGAGCGCGACAAGCTGACGGTGCCGTACACCGTGGTGAACGGCGAGCAGTCCTCCACCTTCGAGCTCCAGTTTCGCTGGCAGGAGCCCGTCTTCAAGCCCGCCGAGCCCGCCAGCCAGAACCTGGCCGCCCTGGTGGGGGCGCAGGTGGCGCTCAACTACGGTCTCTTCTGCGACGAGCTCGTGTTCCACGGCCTCTTCGACGCGACCGACCGGGCGTTCCTCCGCGACATGGCCCAGAACACCGCCCGCGAGATCTACGTCCTCAAGGTCCTGGGCGACAACGCGTTCCTGCTCCCCGATCGCATCGATCGCGAGCCGGTCGTGCGCGAGAGCTACCTCCGGGCGAAGCTGCGTTTTCCCGACAAGCCTCCCCGGCTGCCGACCACGGCGACGGCGGTGCGGGAGGACGCGCTGGCGGTGCTCGCGAGCGGCGGCAAGGACAGCCTGCTCACCCACGGGCTGGTCACCGAGGCCGGCTTCGAGGTGCACGACCTGTTCGGCAACGAGTCCGGTCGCCACTGGTACACGGCGCTGAACGGCTACCGCCACCTCGACGCCCACAGCTCGCACACGGCCCGGGTCTGGATGAACAGCGATCGCCTGTTCCCCTGGATGCTCCAGCACCTTCCCTTCGTCCGCCCCGACCACCAGCGCCTGCGCGCCGACATCTACCCGGTGCGCCTGTGGACCGTGGCGGTCTTCCTGTTCGCCGTGCTGCCGCTCGCCCGAAAGCGGCGTCTGTCCGCCATCCTCGTCGGAGACGAGCACGACACCACCCGCCGCGAGCGCACCCACGGGATCCCCCACTACGACGGGCTGTTCGACCAGAGCCGCTTCTTCGACGAGGCGCTGTCCCGGCTCTTCGCCCGCAAGGGCTTTGGCGTGCAGGTGCTGTCGGTCCTGCGACCCTGCTCCGAGCTGCTCATCGAGACCGTGCTCGCCACCCGCTACCCCGAGCTCCTCGCCCAGCAGGTGAGCTGCCACGCCGCCTCCATCGAAGGCGAGCGGGTCGTGCCCTGCGGTCGCTGCGAGAAGTGCCGCCGCATCGTGGGCATGCTCACCGCAGTGGGCGTCGATCCTGTCATCTGCGGCTACAGCGACGCGAAGAAGGCCGCCTGCCTGGACGCCCTGCGCACCCGGGACATCCACCAGGAAGAGGCCTGCGCCGACCACACCCGGTACCTGCTCGCCGGCATCGGCCAGCTGCCCGAGGGCTCGGGCGCGCCCCACCCCGAGGTGCTCACCCTGCGCTACGACGCCCTGCGCGCCCCGATCGACGCGGTGCCCGCCCGCATCCGTGTCCCGGTGACCAAGATCCTGCTCGAGCACGCCAGCGGGGCGGTCCGCCGGGAGGGTCGCCGCTTCGTCTCCTTCGATCCGCTCGAGTGGCCTGCCGCACGTCCCGAGCCCCCCGATGCCGACGCCACCGGTCCCCGTCCGTGGGTCCTCGGCGAGCTGACCTGGCCCAAGGCCCGCGATCGCTTCGCCGAGGTCGACATCGCCCTGCTCCCCGTCGGCGCCCTCGAGCAGCACGGCCCCCACCTGCCGCTGGACATCGACGCCTGGGACGCCCGCTATCAGGCGATGGAGGTCGCCCGACGCTGCACCAGCCCCCGGCCGCTGGTGCTCCCGCTCGTGCCCTACGGTGTCAGCTACCACCACGACGCCTTTCCGGGGACGTTCTCGGTCAACCCCGAGACCCTGGCCCAGTTCGTGTACGAGATCGGCATGGCGGCGGCGCGCAACGGGATCACCAAGCTGGTCATCCTCAACGGCCACGGCGGCAACGCCCCCGCCCTGAACCTCGCCGCCCAGCGCATCAACCGGGACGCCCGGATCTTCGTGGCGGTCGACACCGGCGAGACCAGCGACGCCGACGTCGGCAAGCTCATCGAGTCCGACAACGACGTGCACGCCGGCGAGTACGAGACCAGCACAGCACTCGCCACCCGGCCGCACCTGGTCGACCAGGCCCGCATCGCCCCCGCCGAGCGCGGCTTCACCAGCCGCTTCCTCGAGTTCACCACCGAGGAAGCCGTGCCCTGGTACGCCTACACCGAGCGGATCTCCCCGTCGGGCGTGCTCGGCGACCCCACCCGCGCGACCGCGCAGAAAGGCGCTCGAATCTGGGAGATCACCATCCGCAACATGGTCGAGCTGGTGGAGCACCTCAAGGGCCTGTCCCTCGAGGAGATCCACCAGCGGAGGTACTGAGTGCGCATCGTCCGCGTGGAGCTGCAGCCGCTCCCCCTGCGCCTCCGCGCGCCGTACACCATCGCGTACGAGACCATCGACCACGTCGACAACGTGATCGTACGCCTCATCACCGACAGCCCCCACACAGGGCTGGGGGTCGCGGCACCCGACCCCGGGGTCACCGGCGAGACCGGGGCGACCGCACTCGCGGCCCTGCAGGCCATGGACGTGGTCGGCCTGGACCCGCTCGCCCGCGAGGTCGTGCTGCACCGGGCGAGCGCCGCCCTCGCCACCCACCCGTCCGCCCGGGCGGCGCTGGACATGGCCCTGTGGGATCTCCTGGGCAAGGCCGCCGGCCAGTCCGTACACAGGCTGATCGGCGGCTTCCGCGAGCGCATCCCGACCAGCATCACGCTGGGCATCGAGCCCCTCGACGAGACCGTGCGCCAGGCGAAGGACCGCGTGGCCGAGGGCTTCATCGCCCTGAAGCTCAAGGGCGGGGTGGATCTCGACGAGGACGTCGCGAAGACCGAGGCCGTACGCGCGGCCATCGGTCCGGACGTCGCCATCCGCTTCGACGCCAACCAGGGCTACACCGTCGAGCAGGCCATCGCCTACGTCGACCGCACCCTGGCCTGCCGCATCGAGATCCTGGAGCAGCCCACCGCCCGCGCCGAGCCCGCGCTCCTGCGAAAGGTGGCTCGCAAGGTTCCCATTCCGGTGATGGTCGACGAGAGCCTCATGACGCTGGACGACGCCCTCGCCATCGCCGCCGGGGGCCTCGCCGACATGGTGAACGTCAAGCTGATGAAGGTCGGCGGCCTCGGCGAGGCCCTGCACATCGCAAGCGTCGCCCGCGCTGCCGACCTCGAGGTCATGGTCGGCTGCATGGACGAGTCCGCCCTGGCGATCGCCGCCGGACTGCACCTGGCGCTGGCGAGACCGCAGGTGGCGTACGCGGATCTGGATGGGCACCTGGATGTGCTGGAGGACCCGTTCGAGGGGGTGGTGATCCTGGAGGACGGGTACTTGAGGCCGACGGGGAGGCCGGGGCTGGGGTGGTAGGGCGAGGTTCAGTCCCCGACGCGGTTCATGCCAGGACTCTACTCGGCCCGAGAAGCCGATGAGTGCCGAATAGCGGCACTCGAAGCGGGAGGCGTGGGTTGCGGATGCTACGAGTGGATCGAGCTTGGATTGGGAGGTTTCGGAGAAGCGGAGTCCACGGAGAGGGGAGCGGCGGGACCAACACCCGCCACCTCCCTCTCAATCGAGAGGACTTGCGCCCGCCCGGAAGATCGCCTTCAAGGCCAATTCACCCAATAGCCGAGCCCGCCGGTCGCGTACCCGCCACGCCCCCTTCCGTCACACCTCCGGTGCCCCGCCCCTGCTGCGAAGACCCACTCCCGTTCATCATCCTGGCGCGTCCGCAGGACGGGGTGTGACTCCATGGTGAAAGTCGCCTCTCGATCAGCCAACGCTCCCAGACCCGCCACTCCCCCCTCCGTGGCCCTCCGCGCCTCCGTGCCTTCGTGGTGAGGGCAGTCCCCGACGTGCGTCATGCCGAGACCATACCCCGAGGTGTAACTCCGAGGTGGAGACCGCCCCGCGAACCCCCGAACCACCCCCAACCTCACGTCCAGCCGCCACAGACCCCCGCCCTGCCCCCAAACGCGCTACCTCGACCCTGACCCACGGAGACCCGCTCCCGCATGGCCAAGTCCATCCAGGTCCAGGACCTGCCCCGTCTGCAGCAGATCGTCGGCGTGCTCGCCCGCTACGGGTTCGGCCAGCTGTTCACGACCATCGGCATCGGGGACGGGCCCGCCAAGATCGACCCGTCGATGCAGACGTCTCCCCTCGCCCGGCGGCTGCGGGCGGCGGTGGTGGAGCTGGGTCCGACGTTCGTGAAGCTCGGCCAGGTGCTGTCGGTGCGGCCGGACATCCTGCCGCCGGACGTGATCCTGGAGTTCGAGACGCTGCAGGACCGGGTGCCCGCCATGGCCGAGGACGACGTGCGCGAGGTCCTCGACGAGGAGCTGGGCGTGCCGATGTCCGAGGTCTTCGAGGCCTTCGACTTCGAGCCCCTGGGCAGCGCGAGCATCGCCCAGGTGCACCGCGCCCGGCTGGTCAGCGGCGAGGAGGTCGCGGTCAAGGTGCAGCGCAAGGGGATCGCCGAGTCGATCCGCAGCGACATGCACATCCTCTACACCCTCGCCGGGGTGCTGGAGAAGCGGGTCCGCCTGCCCGGCCTGCACAGCCCGACCGACGTGGTCCGCGAGTTCGACGTCGCCATCACCAGCGAGCTGGACTTCACCCAGGAGATGCGGGCTGCCGAGCGATTCTTCAAGAACTTCGCCCACAAACCCGACATCGTCATCCCGCGTCCCCACCCGCGCTGGTGCAGCCACCGGGTCCTGGTCATGGACCTCATCGAGGGCGTGCCGCTCAAGGAGAAGCTGGGCGTCGAGAAGACCACGCCCGAGAGCAAGGCGCTGGCCCACACGCTGATGGAGTGCGCCTACTCGCAGATCTTCGAGCACGGCTTCTTCCACGGTGACCCCCACCCGGGCAACATCTTCGTCACCGACGACGGGCGGGTCGCCCTGCTCGACTTCGGGCTCACCGGCTCCCTCACCGGCCAGATGCAGGACACGATCATCGCGGCGTTCACGGCCATGGTCTTCCGCGACGCCGACACGCTCGCCATGACCGTCTACCGGGCCGGCGCCACCTCCGACCGGGTCGATCTCCGCGAGTTCCGCAACGAGATCGAGCGGCTCATGGACAAGTACTACG
>CALATR010000025.1 GCA_937891875.1 uncultured Pseudomonadota bacterium
ACCGGCGAGCGCTGGGACCTGGTGTGGGAAGACGAGTTCAAGGGCAGCGCCGGCAGCCCGCCCAATCCCGACTTCTGGACGTTCGACCTCGGTAACGGCGAGGGCGGCTGGGGCAACGCGGAGCTCCAGTATTACACCGACCGCCCGGAGAACGTGGCCCTCGACGGGGACGGCTTCCTGCGGATCGTGGCCCGGCGCGAGGCGTACGAGGGCAGCGACTGGACCAGCGCCCGCATCAAGACCCAGGGCCTGTTCACCACGTCCTACGGTCGGATCGAGGCGCGGATCCTGCTGCCCGCCGGCACCGGCCTGTGGCCCGCGTTCTGGATGCTCGGCTCCGACATCGAGGAGCTCGGCTGGCCCCTGTGCGGCGAGATCGACATCATGGAGGCCAAGGGGCGGCTCCCCGACGAGTCCTCCGGCGCCATCCACGGCCCCGGCTACTCCGGCGGCGGTGCCCACTTCGGCACCCGGGCCTTCCCCGACGGCCAGTCCATCGACAGCGACTTCCACGTCTACCGGATCGACTGGGACCCCGAGCACATCACCTGGTACGTCGACGACCAGCTGCTCTTCACCGCCCACCCCGGCGACGTCACCGGCCCGTGGGTGCTCGACCACGACTTCTTCCTCATCCTCAACGTGGCGGTCGGCGGCATCTTCGACGGCCCGCCCGACGCCACCACCCCCGACGTGAACACGATGGCCGTGGACTGGGTCCGCGTCTACGAGCGGAAGGTCCCCTTCGTCGATCCCGACGTCGTCACCGAGTGAAACACGAGGAAGGAGGCCGGATGAGGTTCGGACTGCTGCTCTTCGGCGTGGTCGCTTGCGCGCCCAGGGCCCAGGTGTCGCCCCCTGCCACGACGTCGACCGACGCGTCCCCGCCCAGCGCCCAGCCGGCCCCGCTGAGACGCCGTGTGTTCGCACCGGAGCAGGGCCGCAACGGCATCGCCTACGGGCCGTACCGGGACGGCCAGCACCCCGATCATGCCCAACCCACCGAGGCCCAGCTCCTCGAGGATCTGCAGATCCTCGACCCGGGCTTCGACCTCATCCGGGTGTACGGCGCGGGGGACACCAGCAAGCGCATCGTCGAGCTCATCGACGAGCACGACCTGGGCCTGGGCGTGCTCCTGGGCGCGTGGATCGCTCCGGACGCCGCCGAGGCCAACGTCGCCGAGGTCGACCGGGCGATCGCGCTGGCCAATGCGCACCCCGACGTGATCGTCGCGGTAGCGGTGGGCAACGAGACCCAGGTGGACTGGTCGGCGCACCGCTCGCCGCTGCCGGATCTCGTCGTGCAGCTGGACCGGGTCCGGGGCGCGGTGAAGCAGCCGGTGACGACGGCCGACGACTACAACTTCTGGAACAAGCCCGAGGCCCAGGAGGTCGCGCCCCACGTCGACTTCATCCTCTGCCACGCGCACCCGCTGTGGAACGGCAAGCAGGTGGCGGAGGCGACGCCCTGGACCGCGGCGACCATCGCTGACATCGAGTCGCGGCACCCGGGGATCCCGGTGGTCGTGGGCGAGGTGGGCTGGGCGACCGCCAAGGAGACCGTGGGCGAGCAGGGTCGGCTGATCGTCGCCCCGGCGGACGATGCGTCCCAGGTGAAGGTGTGGAAGGAGCTCGCCGCATGGTCAGAAGAGCGCGGGCAACCCTGGTTCTGGTTCGAGGCCTTCGACGAGCCGTGGAAGGGGGGTGAGGGTCCGCAGCACGTCGAGAAGCACTGGGGCCTGTACCGGGTCGACCGCACACCCAAGCCCGCGCTGGCCGCGGTCACAGGCGATCAACCGTGAGCGAGACCGCGCCCGAGGATCGCATCCCGTTCGTGCTCAAGCTCGTCTACGGGATCGGCGCCTTCGTGAACAATACCCTCGCCGCGGCCATCGGCGAGCTGCTCAAGGTCCTCAACCTGGCCATGGGCATCGACCCCGCCATCGTCGGCTGGATCGGCGCCCTGCCCCGGCTCACCGACGCCCTGACCGACCCGCTGATGGGCTACATCTCCGACCACACCCGATCGCGCTGGGGTCGGCGCAGACCCTGGATCTTCGGCGGAGCCATCGCCGCGGGCGCGCTCCTCATCGCCCTGTGGATGTTCCCGCGGGACATGCCCGACATGTTCTACGTCGTGTGGTTCGTCGCGGGCAGCATGCTGTTCTACCTGGCGTACACGGTCTTCGCGACGCCCTGGGTGGCCCTCGGCTACGAGCTGACCCCCGACTACCACGAGCGCACCCGGCTCATGGGCACCCAGAACTTCATCGGGCAGCTGGCCTACGTGGTCTCGCCGTGGTTCATGTGGGTGACCACCCTCAAGGTCTTCAAGGACCAGGTGATGGGTGCGGCGAGCCTCGCGCTGGTCATCGGGCTCGCCGTCATGTTCCTCGGCGTCCTTCCGGCCATCTTCCTGCGCGAGCGCTTCGCCACCGCGATCCCCGAGGAGGCCGACGAGGCCCCGCCACCGCCGGCAAGGGAGGGTCCCGGGATCGGTGCTGCGATCGTCGACTTCCTCATGGGGCTCCTCAAGACGCTCGCCTCGGTGCCCTTCCTGCTGCTCTCGACCGCCACCTTCCTGGTGTTCAACGGCTTCATCCTGATCAGCGCGTTCCAGTACTACGTCATCGTCTACTACGTGTGCGGCGGCGATCAGGACCTGGGGGCGACCTACGCCGGCTACTCGGGCTC
>CALATR010000026.1 GCA_937891875.1 uncultured Pseudomonadota bacterium
CGACTCCCCGCCAGCCCACCTCGCCCCTCCACTCCCTCGCTCGCAGCAACGCGACTCCCCGCCAGCCCACCTCGCCCCGCCAGCCCCCTCAAAACCTCGCCCGCACCCCCGCCCACGGCAGGAACCCCGGGTCCAGCACCGTCCGCGCCTCTCCCGGCACCAGCTCTCCATCCGGACCGACGCTCGCCTCGCCCTCCCGCTCCGAGATCGGCCCGCGGGTGACGAGTCCCTCCACGTAGGCCGTCACCCGCGCCTTCTCCGCGATCTCCCAGCTCTTCGCCAGCCTCACCCCCACCCGCCCCTGCGGTGAACGCCGCACCGCGCCGTCCGGATCCGGTGCGTAGACGATCGCGTCGTCGAGCACGCTCGCGACCACGGGCACCTCCAGCACCCCCGCCCGCACCTGCCCGCGAAGACCCAGGTTCCAGCTCCCATTCGATCCAAACGCCAGTCCGCCCAGCGCCTGCACGGACCACGGCACCAGGGAGCCGGGCATGCGTGCGCTCACGTCCGGGCTCTCTCGCTCCCCCCACGCCAGACTGCCGGAGAGCGCGCCGTTCACCGGGCCATACGCTGCGCCCACGAGGGCATCGACGCCGACCGCCCTGCCCTCCCCGTCTCGCTGGTGGCTCGACGATCCCGGCGCCCACGCCGCCAGGTGCACGGATCGCCGGAACCAGCCGTCCAACCGCATGAATGCACGCTCCGCCGGCCTGTGCTGCGCCGAGAGCGCGACCGTACCGACCCGCGTCGGGCGCAGGTCGGTGGTGAGGTCGGGGTGGATCAGCAGGGGGTCGCGCTCGCGCTGGTGGCGGACGGCACCGGCGAGGGAGACGATGGAGCGCGCGCTGCGCAGCTCGACGAGCACGCTCGGGTCGACGGTCGCGGTCCGGACCGGATCCCCCCCGTCTCGGGAGAGCGACCACAGGCTGGTCCGCGCGCTGGCCCGGGCTCGGAGCCGCCCCGTTCGGGTCCAGGCGCCGACGAGTGCCGAGAGCTCGGCGTCGCTCGCTCGCAGGTCGAAGTCGATGGTGCCCGGATCGAGCTTGCGCCAGGCCACGCGGGTCCAGGGCGGGGCGACGCGGCTGTCCCACGCCTCGCCTCGCGCGGTCAGGACCATGGGGGCAAGCTCGCCTCTGACCCCGATGCCGGTCGATCGGACCTGGTAGATCACGTCGGCCGCGACGGTGGACCGGGTGCGCGCGTCCCGGCGGGAGACGCCCTGGTCGTCGATGTCCTGAACCTCGTGGGTGAGCGCGACCCGGGAATGGACCGTGAACCGCTCCGACAGCTCCGCCCGGTAGCGCGCCATCAGCAGTGCCGTGGACGTGGTGTCGCTGACCCGGGCGTCGTCGTCGCTCTCGGCGACGGCGTTGCGGGACCGGCCCGCCCAGCCGACCACGTCCAGTCGTTGCCCGGATGCTGGCTCGATCCGGAGGTTCATCCAGACATCTTCCGCAAACAGGGTCCAGTCGTCCCCCACCCCCAGGCCGAAGCGACCGAGCCAGCCCTGGGCGGGCTCGAGGAAGGTGCGCCGCCCGCCGACCAGCAGCGCGTTGCCCCGGTCGCGCCGGCCGAGGGGCGCTGCGACCTGGGCCTGGGCCATCACCGGCGTCAGCTCGAGGGTGCCGTCCCACTCGCTGTCCGACGGCTCGACCAGCTGGAAGTCGAGATTGCCGAAGGCCGCGCCGGGGATCAGGTCGGCCTGCCCGGCGACGTCGAGCTGCACGCCCTCGACGGCCATGCTGGGCACCCGGCTGAAGATCGTGCCCGAAGAGCGCGGCGACTGCAGGGGGACGCCCTCGATGGACCAGACCGCCTCGCCCGGCGCGGCCCCGTGGATGGACAGGCCGGTCGAACGCAGGCGGGTCGCCTGGATGGGCGGGAGCAGCTGCAGTGCCCGCGAGACGTCGGCACCAGCACCGGGTGCGTCCTCGAGATCACCGCCTCCAACGCCCCATCTCCCGCCCTCAGCAAACGTGCTCATGGCGCCGCGCTGCCGCGGTCGCCACGCCGGGCGCTCGTCGACCTCGACCACCTCGACGTCGTCGCCCTCTTCAGCGTCGGCGGGGTCGGATGCGGGCTCGGCCGCACTGGCGAGACCGATCAACAGAGGGAGCCACATGGCCCGACGATAGCGCCATCGACGTCAGTTCGCTGAGGGCGGGGCCTCGGGCAGGGGCGGCGGGGCGACTGCGGGCCCGGGCGGCTGCACGTCGCGCTTGTTCCGGCGCCAGGTCTTGCGCTGGCGGGTCTCGGTGCGCCGGGTCGGTCCGCCGAAGCGGTAGGAGAGCTCGTTCGCCTGCAGGGCCCAGGCGCCGGGCACGCTGGAGATGCCGACGCCGACGCGCAGATCGACCTGCTTCCAGCTGGCCTGGTAGGCGATGGAGGCGACGTAGGCGTCGGTCACCTTGAACTTGCCCTGGTAGGACAGCGCCTGGTCGAGGCCGGCGATGGGCGGCAGGACCTCGGAGAGCTGCACGTCCCCGAGCTCGGTGACGACGGCGGCGCGCAGGAGCGCCTGGCCCTGGAGCACGAAGCTGTCGCGGCGATTGATCCGCAGGTCGATGGCGGTGCGGACGGTCAGCGCCTCCGCGCGGATCCGCGGTGCCTGCTCGCCGAACCACTCCTCGGGCGGGTTGTACTGGGACAGATCGCCCGCCCAGGTCGTGATCATCGGCGAGGCCTTCGAGAAGTCGGGCACACCCTTGGCGGTCATCGAGGTGTAGTTCGCGCCGCCGTGGACCGAGAGCCGCGGGTGCAGGACCTGGGAGGCGAACACGCCGAGCTCCAGGTAGGTGCCGTCGAAGTCGCCGAGCGGAAGCCAGTGGTAGGCGCCCTTCGCCGCCAGATCGAAGCCGCCGATCCGCAGGAGGTTCACCTTGGTGTGGGCGTTGTAGATGCCCGCGGCGTCGAGCAGGGGCACCGTGCCCAGCTGGGTCCGGGGCAGCACGCCCACGGTCACGCTGGCCAGGCCCACCTTTACCTCACCAAACTCCAGGGTGTAGGCCGTGAAGTCGGTGTTGGCGTAGGGGTTCGGCTCCAGGCGGTGCCGGCTCGGCCGCAGCCAACGGTACTGGGCGCGGGACAGGGGCTGCAGGGGCTCGTTGATGCTGTTCTTGAGCAGGTCGAACTGCAGCTCGGCGATCGCGGTGTAGTCCTTGCCGGTGCGCGGGTCGATCCGGGCGGGATCGACGGCGACGGTCGGCGCCTCCACGGCACCTGGCACGCGGGCGGACGCGGCCTCTCGGCGGCGGGGCTGCTCGGGCACGTCCTCCGCAGCACCGGCGAACAGGGCGAGCAGCAGGGGCAGCATCGACGCCTCCAGTCGGGGGTACACGACGGGAGACGGCAGGGCGCACGCCGCACTTTAGGCGGCGGACACACTCCGGCATGCACCTGCGATCTCGGCGATGCGGAGCACGTCGGCGAGCACGCCGCTGGCGGTCACCGCCCCTCCCGCCCCCGCACCCGCGACGACGAGGGGCTGATCCCGGTAGCGCCCGGTCGTGAACGCCACCATCGACTGGCTGCCGGACAGGCCGAACGCGGGGTGTTCGGCGTCCACGGCGACCGGCCCGACCCGCAGCTGCTGCCCGGGCTCGGCGCTGGGGTCGACCACGGCGAGGTAGCGCAGGACCTGACCTGCCTCGCGGACCGCCCGGACCCGCTCGGCGAGGGCGTCGCGCACCCCGGCGAGCGCGTCGAGGAAGGCGTCGACGTCCTCGATGGCGAGCAGCTCCGCGGGCACGAGGGGCTCGACCTGGACCTGGTCGATCTCCAGGGGCAGGGCGAGGTGGCGGGCGAGGATCAGGGCCTTGCGGGCCGCGTCGGTGCCGCCGAGATCCTCCTGGGGACGGGGCTCGGTGTAGCCGCGCTCGAGGGCGTCGCGCACCGCCTCGTCGATGGGCACGCCCCGCGAGAGCTGGTCGCACAGGTAGCCCAGCGTGCCCGAGAGCGAGCCTTCGATGCGGATCACCTCGTCGCCGGTCTGGATGAGGTCGCGCAGGCTGGCGATGACCGGCAGGGCGGCTCCGACGGTGGTCTCGTGCTGGTAGGCCAGCCGTCCGGAGCGCGCGGTGCGGAACAGGTCCTGGTGCACGGCGACCGGGGTGGTCAGCGGCTTCTTGTTCGCGGTGACGACGTGGATCCCACGCTCCAGCGCCGCCCGGTGCAGGCGCTCCATGCCGTCCGCCGCCGTGCAGTCGACGAGGATCGGCGCGGGCAGCCGCGCCAGGCGGTCGAGGTCGGGCTCCTGGATGCCGCCCAGGCGACGGACCGCCCGGTCTCGCCAGGCACCGGGCTGCAGGCCTGCGTCGTCCCAGGCCAGGAGCGAGGTGGTGCACACCCCGACCAGCACGGGCTCGAGCTCGTGGTTGGCGAGCAGGGTGCCGGAGTGTTCCGCGAGCTGCTGCAGCAGCGCGCCGCCGACCGTACCGGCACCGACCAGGAGGAGGTGCACCGTGCGAGGGGCACCATCGCAAGCGGATGTTCGAAGGGCGTTCATCGGAGGCTCCGTGCGATCACGCCCGGCAGGGGGCCGCCGGGCATGAGGAAGGCGTCGTGCCCGTGCGGGCTGTCGATCTCGTGGTAGGCGGACCCGGGCACCCGCTCGGCGAGCAGGCGCAGGTGGGCGGGGAAGTAGAGCTGGTCGGTGGAGATGCCGACGAAGTCGACGTCGTGCAGGCGATCGACGCCCCAGGACTCCCCGGTGGACCAGGACTCGACCCGGTCGGGGTGCACCCGCTCGTCGAGGTCGTGGTGGTCCATCGCGTCGAGCATGGCGACGTAGGCGGCGGGATCGAAGCGCTCGCGCAGCTTGCGACCCTGGTGGGTCAGGTAGGTCTGCAGGGCGTAGGGCGCGCGGCTCCCCTCCCCCACGCGGCTGCGACCTTGTCTTGCTTCGAGGCCGGGTTCGGCGCGATACGACAGGTGGGCCGCCGCCCGGGCGAGCTCGAGGCCATGCTCGGGATCGGCGAGCACCGCCTGGCGACCGAGGTGGTTCCAGCCGAGGATCCACGGCGTGCTCCGCGCCGAGCAGGCGACCGCGGTTGCGCCGTGGACCCGGTCGGGGGCGAGCACCTGCAGGGCCAGCGCGACCCCGCCGCCGATCGAGCCGCCGACCACGCGCACGAGGTCGGACACGCCGAGCACGTCCAGAGCGAGCAGCTGGGCGCGGGCGAGGTCCCAGGTGGACAGCGGGGCCGGCCGCCAGGGGGGCGACGGGGCGGACGCACCCTTGACGTCCGCCACCTCCTCGTCCGGCAGGTCGGACCACCGGGGAAAGCCGGCGTCTGCCGGCCCGAAGCTGCCGTAGCAGCTCCCCAGGTGGTTGAAGCACAGCACCCGGTAGCGGGTGGTGTCGATGGGCAGCCCCGGGCCGACCACCCAGGACCACCACCCCTGCTCCCCGCCGACGATCGCATCGCCGGTGAGGGCGTGCACCACGAGGACCGTGGGCACGTCCGCAGCCAGCCGCACCGGGTCCCGCGACCACAGGGCGGCAAGCTCGTCGGCGCTGCGATCGACCCGACCGCGGTGCTCCACGGCCAGCTGCTCCAGGGGCTCGATCCCGGGCCCGGCGGCAAAACCGCGCAGGTGCAGCCCGGGGAGCTCGAGCCCGCAGTGCAGGCGCAGGGGCGGCAGGGGCAGGTCGAAGTTCACGCGGACTTCCGCAGGGCCTGGTCGAGGTCGGCGAGGATGTCGTCGATGTGCTCGAGGCCGACGCTGACCCGCACGAGGTCCGGGGTGACGCCGGTGCTCGCCTGCTGCTCCTCGGAGAGCTGCTGGTGGGTCGTGCTCGCCGGGTGGATGACCAGGGTGCGGGTGTCGCCGATGTTGGCGAGCAGGCTCGCCAGCTCGACGCTGTTCACGAAGCCGCGACCGCCCTGCAGACCGCCCTTGTGGCCGAAGGTGACGAGGCCACCGAAGCCGCCCGTCAGGTACTTCTTCGCCGGGCCGTGGCCGGGATCGTCCTGCAGACCCGGGTAGCGCACCCAGGCGACCTGCTCGTGATCCTGCAGGAACTCCGCCACCTTCTGGGCATTCTCGCAGTGGCGTGCCATGCGGAGGGACAGGGTCTCGGCCCCGGTGAGGAAGTGATGGGCGTTGAACGGAGCCAGCGCCGAGCCGAGGTCGCGGAGGATCTCGACCCGGGCCTTGAGGATGTAGGCGAGGTTGCCGAAGGCCTCGGCCAGCACGAGCCCGTGGTAGCCGGGGTTGGGCTCGGTGAACTCGGGGAACTTCCCGGAAGTCCAGTCGAAGGTCCCGCTGTCGACGATGACGCCGCCGACCGCCTGGCCGTGGCCACCGATGTACTTGGTGAGGCTCTGCACGACGATGTCGGCGCCGTGCTCGATGGGGCGGACGAGCGCCGGGCTGGCGGCGGTGTTGTCCACCAGCAGCGGGATGTCGTGGGCGTGGGCCACGTCGGCGATGGCGCGCAGGTCGGGCACGATGAGCAGCGGGTTGGGCAGGGTCTCGACGTAGACCGCGCGGGTGTTCTCCTGGATGGCCGCCTCGAACGCCGCGGGATCGGTCGGGTCGACGAAGGTCGTCGTGATGCCGAACCGCGGCAGGGTCGTCGCGAGCAGGTTGTAGGTGCCGCCGTAGAGCCCGGAGCCGGCGACGATGTGGTCGCCCGCGCGCAGGATCGTCAGGAGCGCCATCGTCTCCGCGGCCTGTCCCGACGAGGCGCCGAGCGCCGCGATCCCGCCTTCGAGCGCCGCGATCCGCTTCTCCAGCGCGTCGACCGTGGGGTTCATGATGCGGGTGTAGATGTTGCCGAACTCCTGCAGCGCGAACAGGCGCCCGGCGTGGTCGGCGTCCTGGAAGACGTAGGAGGTGGTCTGGTAGATGGGCACCGCGCGGGAGCCGGTGGTCGGATCGGGGCTGTAGCCAGCGTGCAGGGCGAGGGTCTCGGGACGGGTCGACATGGGCTCTCCTGGGGTCGGGTCAGAGTGAAGGACGAAGGCGAACATGCCACGGGCGGGGCGATCCCTGGTGGAGGGCGCCTCGATGGGGGCTGGCGGGTCGGCGACGGTGCTCGGAAGGGGTCGAGCTACGGCGTCGGCGGCGAAGGACCCGCCAGCTAGCGCATGCAGCAACAGGCGCAGGGCATGCCACAGCACATCAGACCGCCCATGCACATGGGGCGGTCGACGCGGGCAATGTGGAGCCGGTGCGCGTGTTCCATGCCTGGGAGCCTACCCGGCTCGGCGCGACCCGGGCTGGAAACAGGGTGTTGTTTCCGGATCGTCACGTATCCGATCATCCGGATGGAGCGATGCGTGTCCAACATAGTTTTGAAGTCGCTGAAGGGTCGGTCCGACAGGCACACAGTCCTTGTGGCACGAACGCTCGAACGTCGGAGAGAACCTCATGAACAAGACCATGCTCGCTCTCGCCACCGCGCTGCTCTTCAGCGCCTGCGCCGGCAACACGAACCCGGACTTCCCCTACTACGGCGAAGAGGTCAGCAACTTCGGCGCGGCCCGCCTGCACGGCACTGTCTTCGACAACGCGTTCGACGACGACGCCGATCTCTGGATCAACAGCTACGACGGCTGGATGGACCTGTCGGCGAACACCGAGTACCAGAGCGGCGGCACCACCGGCATGTTCTTCCTGATGGGCGAGCTGGAGCCCCGCGAGATCTTCACCCCGGGCGTGCACGCGGTGAACCCGCTCACGACCGAGCTCCTGCTCTGCGGCGAGACCGACGGCGAGTACTACGACGAGCCCGCCGACGACATCGAGATCGAGGTGACCGAGCCCGGCGACGGGCTCATCCTGGCCCGCATCCGCGGAGAGCGGGGCGATCGCTTCCAGGAGGTCGAGTTCATGCTCGACGCCGAGACCCTGGCCCCGGTCGCCCAGTAGTCCGCCGGGGTCGCTCCCGCGGGAGCGGCCGCTACGGCATGCAGGTGCTCTCGGTCGCCATCTTGACGTCCTTGAAGCGGCAGTTGGCGACCGCGTCCGCGGCGTTCGGCGTCGGGTTGAACGCCGTGTGCTCGGGCTGGCGGCGACCCTGGAGCGGCCCCCAGATGGGCGAGCGCGTCCACGACGGGCCCGTGTAGAACCAGTAGCCCTCCAGCCGATCGCCTACCTGGCGGAAGCGCATGACCATCTCGGTCTCCTCGTCCGGGCCCTCGCCCATGCCGTAGTGCAGGGGCACGTGCCACCAGGACCCGTTCTCGGGCTCGGAGATGTACGAGTCGCCGGTGTAGTTCTTCTCGTACTTGATCTGCCCGCGACCCCAGCCCTCGAGGGTGACCATCACCTTGGCGTTGCAGGGCTCGTCCTGCGGGAAGACGCCCAGGCGATAGAAGGCGTTCATGCCCTTGATCGGGCCGTTGACATCGTCGTTGACGAGGATGGAGACGTACCAGTCGCCCTGCAGCGCCTCGCGCATGTCGCAGGTGGGCTCGGGGGGCGGGGGCGGCGGCTCGGGGGGCGGCGGGGGCGGCTCGACCTCGGTGGGCAGCACCTCGGGCACATCCACCTTCTTCTTGCAGCCGACGGCGCCGAGGCCGACAGCAGCGATGACGACGAGCGACACGGCAACGCGTGACATGAGCGAGCCTCCTTGAGTTGGGGCGAGCATCGGCCGGGGTCGACGGCGTGTCAAGTCGGCGGGGTGGGGGCTTGGAGAGGCTGCGGGCGAGGGAGTGGCGGGGCGATCCTGCCGCAGCGGGAGGTCGCGTTGCTGCGGGCGAGGGAGTGGCGGGGCGGTCGTGCCGCAGCGGGGAGTCGCGTTGCTGCGGGCGAGGGAGTGGCGGGGCGGGATCCGCTCGCGGGAAG